>CAITUF010000001.1 GCA_903895475.1 uncultured Opitutia bacterium
CGGGCCATTACTGGTGGACCTACCCGAGGAGTTTTCCCCGACCATCGCTGATGCGGGCGCGCGTGATGATTACGGCCTGCGCGGCGTCGGCTTCCTCTTGGTCACCTCCGCTTACCGCGGCCACTTCAAGGAAGACGGGTGGAATCCGCTAGAGTTTCACGACGTCCACCCTGGTTGGATGGAGGATTTACTCTTCAGTGGCGTCGATAGTGGCCCCTACGTTTCCGGGTCCCATGTCACGGTTCGGAAGGTCGTGCTGGAGGCAGGCCGCCCAGTCGGCCCGGGCGGTTTCATTGGGCACCACGGGGTGACTCTTTCCGGACAAGCGCACCGCTTGGAGGAATTCGAATTCAAAGCGCGCTTCCATCACGACGTGAGCTTCAGCCCATGGACTAATGGTAATGTGGTTCGTGCGGGCACGGGCGTCGACCTCACCTTAGATTTCCATAAGCAGGGGCCCTTTGCTAATCTCGTCACCAACGTCACTTCCGCGAATGGCGCGAACTTCTTCGCTTGCGGAGGCGGGGATGACCTTGGGCTGGATGCGGGCGCTTGGAATATCTTTTGGAATTTGAAAGGCCGGAAAGGCATTGAGGCGCCATCGCCCGAGTTTTGCCCCGCCCAGACCACCTTTGTCGGCGTCACCATGAAACTGCCGCGTGGGTCGCCGTTGAAGCCGCAACTATTGAAGACGGGTGAGCCCACCGACCTCTGGTTGGCGGCGCGCGCCAAGCCGCCCGCACGCTGATGCGGATCTCGGTCATCATCCCGGCTTTTAATGAGGAGAAGCTGTTGCCCAAAACGTTGGCCGCGGTGGCGGTAGCCGTCGGCGCTTTCCGGGCGAGGGGTTGGGAATACGAAGTCGTGGTGTGCGATAATAATTCGACCGATCGGACGGCGGAGCTCGCCCGGGCCGCTGGGGCGACGGTGGTCTTTGAGCCGATTAATCAGATTGGTCGGGCCCGCGACGCCGGGGCGCGTGTCGCCACGGGGGACTGGTTTATTTTCATTGATGCCGACTCCTGGCCCTCGGCGGAATTATTCGCGGACATCGCCGACCATATCACCGCGGGACGACATCTCGGGGGCGGTAGTACGGTCGCGCTCGAGATCGGAACTCCGTTCATGGCACATCTTTTCTGCGGCTGCTGGAACACAGTAAGCCGCCTAGCCCGTTGGGCGGCTGGCTCGTGCGTTTGGGTGGAGGCGTCGGCCTTTCGCGCCGCGGGCGGTTTCGGTACGGAATTCTACGCCGGCGAAGAAGTTTTCTTAAGCCGTCGCTTACACAAGATTGCCCGGTCCCGTCGCCTTAAGTTCCGCGTGCTTGCCGCTCATCCGTTGGCGACTTCTTCCCGCAAGCTGAAGCTTTATACCTTCACCGAATCCGTGCGCTTCTTCGGCCGGATGTTCTTCAGTGCGGGGCGCGCGGCCAAAGACCCCCAAGCCTGTCACCTTTGGTACGACGGACGGCGTTAAGCGTTAGAGCCGCTGGTGTTTCCAGGCGGGAATCGGGAAGGCCGTCACCCGGTCCGAGGCGACTTCCACCGGATCCCGCGGGCGCAGGGCTTTGGCTTGGGCTAAGGTCACGATTGGATAATGCCGCGCGGCGGTGATGCGGTCGGCGATTTCCCAGCACTGTTCCGGATTATTCACCCATTTTTCAGCGGGGATTTTGCTCAGGTTGAAGGGGCGCGAATAACTACGTAGCGTCTTACGCGGGCCTTTGGCGTATTCGTGGAAGTAGGACATCACCAATTCCCGAACGCTCCGATAAATTGGGTCGCGCCAGCGGAGGCAGACGTAGTTTGTTTTCGAAATTGCCCCCCACCGGCCCTTGACCTTAAACGGCGCGATGACGTGGTCCATGTCCTGGTGGGCCGAGAGGTCGATGAGCAGGGGCGGGTGGCCTTGGAGCCAGAGGGCGAACGCCGCAATCATGGCACCCTCGATGCAGTGCGCGCAATTCGCGGTGAGGGCCGCCTGGACCGACCGCGCGGTATCGCCGTCGGGCTCGAAGTTCTGCGGGAGCTTCGTCAGGAAGTCTTGAATCTTCCGCGGAGTCGTCAGGCCTGCGAGCTGCTTGGCCTGCCGGAGCGGGAGGCCGCGGCGTTGGGCTAAGCGAATGCGGGCAGGGGAGGGCATGTCGACGCGGATACCTTAAGCTTACTGCTCCGCGTCCTCAAGGCGTATCCCTCGGAGGGGGTCTTTCGGATTGGCAGCAGACCACGGACGCCTATCAACAGGGTGTATTTCATGCCTCTCTTTGACTTCCATTGCGCCGCTTGCGGGAAAGACTTCGAGTTACTCGTCCGTTCTTCCAAGGAAAAACCTGCCTGCACCCATTGTGCTTCCGAGCAGGTTGAAAAGCAGCTCGCGCTGGTGGCCGTCAAAGGCCTGAAGTCCGACCACGTTCACACCGGCACCTGTGGTTGCGGTAAGGCCCCGGGTTCCTGCGGCGCTAACTAACCATGGATTTTTCACCCGAGCATCTCCGCTGGTCCCTCCTCCAGCTTATCCTCTTAGTTGTCTCAATCGGCATACACGAGTTCGGCCATGCCTGGGTCGCCGACCTTCGAGGGGACCCCTTACCCCGCCTGCAAGGCCGGGTGACCTTAAACCCCTTGGCCCATGCCGACCCCATCGGAACCCTGCTCATCCCAGGGATCATGATCTTCTTCAGCCCTGGCTTCGGCCTAATCGGCTGGGGCAAGCCCGTGCAGATTTCCCTGCCCAATCCCGCCACCCGCCGGATGGATGATATCCTCATCACCTTGGCGGGTCCGGCGATGAACTTGGTCTTGTGCCTCGTTTTTGTCCTCGTGGGGCTGGCCCTTGGGGTGTCATCCGATGACCCGACGTCCCGCAACCTTGGCCGGTTCCTTGTCTCGGGGATGCTGATGAACATCGGGCTCTTTTGCTTTAACCTTATTCCGATTCCCCCGCTGGACGGGTCCCGTATTTTCTACCGTCTGGGCCTCTACTCTTTGGAGCTCTTCACCACGCTCAGCCAATACGGCTTCATTATCCTCATCATCTTAATTAACCTCCCTGGCTTCTCGGGAGTCCTTGGGTACCTTCAGTTGCTGATCCTATCCCCTTTCCTTTGGGTATGGCCAGGTAGGTGACCCACAGGAATTCTGGAATTTTGTGATGGTCGGGCGATAGCCCGAGCCGAGGCTTGCCTATTTTCGGCCTCCGCCCGAAAGTCGCCCCATGCAGACCCTTGGTGAACGACTTCAAGAAGCGCGTCAGCGCTTGGGCGTGACTTTGCGCGAGGCCGCGGAATTCACAAAAATCCGGACCGACTACCTCCAGGCGATGGAGGCTAACCAGTTCGAATCCATTCCCTTGGCGGAAGTCTACAAGCGCGGCTTCGTGAAGGTCTACGCCCGCTACCTCCGGCTCGACGACGAGAAAGCGGGTTCTGATTTTAACACCCATCACTCCGTGCGCGCCGCGCGCCGACCGCTCGACGCTGCTGGCCAGGAAGAAGAAGAAGTCCCCTTTGAGCCGGTCGCAGGCGGGAGCCTTTCCGTCAACCGCGACACCATCCTCTGGATTGTCATTGGGGTGGCGTTGACGGCCTTGCTTGCTTGGGTGTTTTTTTCCTGAGCTCGTCTTCCGGGACGAGCCAACCCGCCCAGCCTAAGAAAGCCACGGCGCCAGTCGTCTTGGTCGGACGACCGCATCTCGTTGGAATCACGGCCTTGCAAAGTGGCACGAGCTGCCTCGTCCGCGAAACCAATTCCGGCGAAATCCGCTACAACCAACTCCTCGGCGTCCGGGGCAAGGAAATCTTCATTACGGTTAAAGGGGCCTTCTCGGTGACTTCCAATGCGATTGAGAACCTCACGGTCACCATTGACGGAGTCCCTTATCAGACGCCTGAACTCTTCGGCCGGCAGATGGCGTCCTTCCCTGACCCGGAAACCGTCCCGCCGGTAGTGCCGGCACCGCCAGCGAAAAGTGCCCCCGCCAAGGCGCCAGTGCGCTCGCGTTAAGGAACAACGTTTGAGCCGCTGTTGACCGAGGCGGCAGAGTGGGTATGGTTGCCCTCGCCTTGCCACCTCGTCCTGACCATCGCGTGCTCGTCTTGAACCGCCTCTGGCAGCCGGTGAACATCGTCGGCACTTTACGCGCCATGAGTTTACTCTTTCGCGGCCGTGCCTCCGTCGTGCATTCGGATGAATCCGGCCACCGGATCTTCGCGGCCGCTGAATGGGTTACTTATTCCTTGGCGGTACCCCCGCCCGCGGCGGAGGCCGTCCGTTCGCCGTGTATCGTATTACGCATGCCGCGCGTTTTACTCTTGGGGGCCTACGATCGCGTCCCCCGCCGCGAGATTCGCTTTAGTCGCCGCAATGTCTACCTCCGCGACGCCCATACTTGTCAGTATTGTGGCCGCGTCTTCCGGGAGGAAGAACTGAACCTCGATCACGTCGTCCCGCGCGATGTCGGCGGCAAGACCAACTGGGAGAACATCGTGACGGCCTGTGTGCGCTGCAATTCTCGGAAAGCGAACCGTCTCCCCGAGCAGGCGGGCATGAGCCTCCGCCGTCCGCCCGTAAAACCGAAGTGGCGGCTCGTGGTCGCCTCTTCCTTGGCGCCGGAAGAACAGGTGGCCTGGAAGGAGTTCCTCGAGGTCGCTCCGGCTGGTCAATTGCCTTGGCGGAACTGAAGCCAGAGCCTCCTTGGTGCGGGTAACCAGATTCGAACTGGTGTCACCACTTTGGAAGAGTGGGGTCCTACCACTGAACGATACCCGCGTGGCCAGGACGGCGACTATCCCTAGTGGGGCGGGCGAGGTCAAGCCTACCTCGGCCTAGGCTAGGTTCGGGCGGTTATCCTTTGGAGCGGGTAACCAGATTTGAACTGGTGTCACCACTATGGGAAAGTGGGGTCCTACCACTGAACGATACCCGCGCGAAAGGACGCCTAGAATTGCCCGCCCCCCGTCCCCAGTCAAGCCGAGGGCACGCGTGTTTGCGCTTTCCGCCCGTTCGCCCATCGTCATCTTGCACCTATGCCTCGCCCGACGACTAAAAAGAAGACGGTCCCCCGCCAGGACGATGTCCTGCTCATGGCGACGCCGACCAAGAACGCCGACTTGCGGTGGTTCTCAGGCTTCCATGCCTCCGATCCATTCCCGGCGTTTAGCGCCCAAGGCCGCAAGGTCGGGCTATTGCCCTTATTGGAAGTCGGTCGAGCGAAGGCCGAATCCGACTTGGATGAGGTGCTTAACTTGACGGAAATCATCGCCGACCTGCGCCGGACCAACCCGACCGCTGCCATCGCTGACGCCATCGTGTTTGCGGCCTTGCAGCGCGGGGTGAAGAAGTTCCGAGTACCAGGCGATTTCCCCGTCACCCTGTTCTTGCGCTTGCAGGAGCTCGGCTTGGAGCTGGTCGCTACGGGGTCGTCGCGCGATGAACGTTCAACCCCCGCGCTTTTCCCGCAGCGCTGGGTGAAGTCGAAGGCCGAGCTCGACGGCATTCGCGCCGGTAACCGCGCCGCTTGTGCCGGTTTCTCCGCGGTCGAGAAAATATTGGCCGAAGCGCGTCCCGACAAGAAGGGCCGCTTAATTTGGAAGGGCAAGGTCCTGACGTCGGAAATCCTGCAGTCAGAAGTGCAGGCGGCGACGGTTCGGGCCGGAGCCCTCTGTGACACTGGTTTAATTTGTGCGCCGGGCGATCAAGCGGTCGACTGTCATAACAAGGGGACGGGCCCAATCCACGCCAACCAATTGATCGTCCTAGATATCTTCCCGCGTGATCTGGCCTCGTGGCATTACGGCGACATGACCCGCACCTACTTGAAGGGCAAGGCTACGCCTGCTCAGCGGAAAATGGTCGAAGCCGTCAAAGCCGCCCACGGCCGCATCATCAAGGCCCTGCGCGCTGGCGTCACCGGGGCGGAGATCCATCGTATCCCCGTCGATTACTTCAAGTCGGTCGGCTACGAGACCGGACCAAACAAGCAAGGCGTCTATGTCGGCTTCTTCCATGGTTCCGGCCATGGCCTAGGTTATGACATCCATGAAGAGCCTTTCCTGTCTTTGCGAAACCCGAACCCCCTAGTCGCCGGCAATGCCATCACGGTTGAGCCCGGGCTTTATTATCCGGGTATCGGTGGTTGCCGCTTCGAAGATTGTGTCGTGATCACAAAGACGGGCTGCGAACTACTCTCGAAGCATCCCTATAACTGGGAGATTGCCTGAGATGGCTAAGGGGCGCGGTCGTGCGGGCACGCATACTACCGTCACGGACGCCGCTCGCCCCGTCGTTGACCTACTTGAGAAATACGGCCGCGTCTCGCGCGGTGTCATTCAGGCGCGGGTCGGGGCGCGCCGACATTCTATCAAGGTCATGCCGTTAGAGGGCGGCTTGCGCGTCACCGTCGTCTCGAAGGGTTCTCGGCAGGAGTTGCACGTCTACGGCATCACGGTCGAGCAGGCCCGGAAGATTCTCACGTCGACAGACTTGGCGGGCTACTTGATAAATTTTACCGGTGAATAACGCGCCACCCATGCTCGCCGAAACGACGCTCGCCGAATGGGCGACGGCGGGTACGGGCTGGACGCACCTCCCTTACCTCGCCCGTTTTCCCGCGGCTAGCCTGCCCGCGGATTGGCGTACCTTACTCCGCGGCCGCTTCCATGCGGTGCTGGAAAGCGGACGGACAGGTAGCCTCACCATCGCGGTGCCGATCTCTGCCCGTGCCACGGTCTTCGCCGCCGATGGCCGCGTCGTCGTGCATGCGGCTGACGGCGCTCAAGAAGTTGAAGCCGATAAACCGCTGGATGCCTTACGCCGATGGTCGCAAGAGCACCGCGCACCAACTTTCCCCGGCTGGCCCATTTTCCAAGGCGGTCTCATCGTGGCACTCGGCTATGAGTTGGCCACGCAGTTCGAGCCCGTACACTCCGCCCATGCGGATGTGCCTTGTCCCTCGGCCGTTTTCCTAGAGGCCACGGAGGCGTACGTTTACGATGACGCCAAACGCGAACTGACGGTCGTGGTATTATGTCCTGCGACCGGTCGGCACGAGACGACCTGGCGGTTAGCTCAAGGTCGTGCCCTCGCCTTAGCCCAAAATTGGTTCGAGGCCTGTGCGTCCGCAGCGCCACTGCTCGGGTCGGCGGTCTTGCCAGCGACGCCGGTCGCGGAGTCTTTAACGCGTCCGGAATTTGCAGCCGCCGTTCGGCAGGTGCTGGCCTATATCTCCGCGGGGGACACCTATCAGGTGAACCTTTCAACGCGACTCGAGGTGCCCGCGGTCGACCCCGCGCTTGCCTACGCTGCCCTGCGCCAAGCTAATCCCTCGCCTTACATGGGCTTGCTGAGTCTGCCGACTGGCACCTTAGCCTGCGGTTCCCCCGAGCTGTTAGTCGAAGTGACGGGTGGGCGCATTGCTTCTCGGCCGATTGCGGGGACGCGCCCGCGCGGAGCCGATGCCGCGGCGGATGCGGCGTGGGTGCAGGAACTTTCGGGCGACACCAAAGAGCGTGCCGAGCATTTGATGCTGGTCGACTTATTGCGCAATGATGTGGGCCGCGTGGCGGCACCAGGCTCGGTGCATGTGCCGGAGTTCATGGCTGTGGAGAAATACTCGCATGTCATGCATCTCGTCTCACAGGTGGAAGGCCGCTTGGCCGCCGGGGTCGGCCCCGCCGAGGTCGTGCGGGCGTTATTCCCGGGCGGCACCATCACCGGCGCGCCCAAGGTTCGGACGATGCAGATCATCGCGGAGCTCGAACCCGTTGCCCGCGGTTTCTACACCGGCTCCATCGGCTGGGTCGGGGCTAATGGTGACCTGTGCCTGAATATTATTATTCGGTCCCTGTGGACGACGGGTGGGCGTAGTTTTATTCAAGCGGGCGCCGGCATTGTCGCCGACTCTCTCCCCGACCGTGAACATGCGGAATCCTGGCGCAAGGCGCAGGCTCCCTTACTGGCGGCCGCCCGCGCCGCCTTACCTCCATGCTAGCTTGGTGTTCCGGCGATTACCTAAATGTCCCCGATGGCGCGGACGTGGCGACCCTTCAGCCGGGGCGGTGTCTCTTCGAAACCTTCGCGCTCCGCGGTGGTGAGGTCGCTTGCATCTCTGATCATCTCGCGCGCTTGGCCTTAGCCTGTCCGCGCCTGGGACTCGACCCGCGCCGCCTGCACTTGGGCGCTGGTCCCTCCTCGGAAGCCTGGGCGCCGATTCTCCACAAGTTACTGGCGTCAGCCAATCTCACCGACGCCATCGTTCGTTTAATCGTGGCGGCTCGCCCCGATGCCTTAGCGCGCGAATGGGTCAGCGTGCGGCCACTGCCGCCGACCCCGTCCGAGATAGATTTATTTGCGCTGCAGACGCGGCGCGACGCACCGGAGTGGTTACCGCGCCCCAAGAGCGGGCCTTGGCAGAATTCCGCCACCGCCTGGCGCGAACTTAAATCCATCGCCGATCGTGGCGATACCGAAGGCGTCCAGTGTGACGCGAATGGTCATGTCAGCGAAGCCACGCGGAGTTCCTTGGCCTGGTGGGATGGTGAGCGTTGGTGTTTCCCGGCGATTTCCACCGGACGCTTACCGGGCACGGCCGCGGCACAGTTTCGTTCGATTGTGGCGCAAGCTGGCCGGACCTGCGTCGACGTGGCCGTGCCATTTCCGGTGGACGCGCGTTCGGTCGTCGTCTTGCGGTCCACCTTCACGGCTGGGGCGGTTTTGGCCCGTCGTTACCAAACGACCGCGGGGGAAGTGCAGTGGCTACCCTCCTCCGACCAGGCTGAAGCCCACGCCCGCTTGGCCGACTTGGCGGCGTGGCGTGCTCAGCGATCCGTCAGCCTCGTGTAAAGCGGGAGCGCAGTCGAGAGGATGAAGAGCGTCAGGAAGCCTACGCTGGCGACGGCCGAGAAGCAGACGGCGACGAGCAGCGTGGCCATCTTGCTAGCGCCTTCCTCATCCGCTTGGCGGTAGCCTTTGACGGCGACCCAGGTCGCAATGACGCCGAGTACGAGCAGCGTGAGTAGCGCCGCGGTGAAATAATTGAAGAAGAAGCCAGTCACGGCAGGCAGTGCGCCGGGTTCACCTTGGATAAGGGAGATGAGAATGGGTTGAGCGCGGAACGCCACGGCACCCACGGATGTAGGGAGGGCGGCGGAAAGGAAGACGGCCAGGGCCGAGACGATTTTAAGCTCGCGGGGGTTCATGGCCGGATTGTTTCTATCGAGCCCTTCGCGGTCAATGTCGGGATTCTCCCTCGCCAACGGCAACCCATCGCCCTAGGGTCCCTGTTCCTATGGACGTCGGTTTTCTTTGGCCTCTCTTTATCCTCCTAAACGGTAGTGCCGCTGGCGTTTCGCTCGTGGCAGGGGTCGTGGCCGCCTTTTCCCCAGGGGAAATCGAGGAGTTACGCCGGCAAGATGCGAAGGCGGCAGTGTCCTTGGAGCGTTGCCGTGGTGACCAAGGCAATACCTTGGCGGCTTTCGAAGTCCTGACGGCGGCCTTCGTCGGGATGAGCGCCTTGCTTGGCGGCATCCTGCTCGGGGATAGGCTCATGGATAAGGCTTTTGCGGGTTGGCAGATGGCCGCGGGGATTGCCCTAGCGATTGTCGCCGTTTCTTTTCTGATGTCGTGGCTGACGGTGATGCTCCCCCGTAAGCTCGGGATGCACCTCCGCATCTCGCTCGCGCCGCGGATTGCGCCGACGCTTTCCTTGGTGCGCGGGGCTGCTTCCGTGCTGCGGAGTTTCGGTAAATTGCACGATTCCCTAGCACCGCCGGAAGAACCAGGGATTGACCGCGCGGATGCAGATATCGGCAGTATGGCGCAGGCCGCCGCCCGCGAAGGTAAGATCACGCAGGCTGAGAGCACTTTAGTTGCCAACGCCGTCCGCCTCGATGACATCCCGGTTTCGCAGGTCCTCACGCCTCGGCCCGTGGTCACGGCAGTTGATGTCGACCTATCGGTCGGCGATGTGCTCCGCATGTATCCGAACGTCCCGCATGGCCGCTTGCCGGTGTGGGAAGGTAACCCTGACCGGATTGTCGGCATTGTCCGCCGTCGCGATATTTTGAAGGCGGCCGGTGAGGGCCGCCGGGAGGTGAAGGTCCGGGAGCTCATGGGCAAGGCCCATATTGTCCCCGAGAATGCGACCCTCTCGGATGCGCTCCATGACCTCGTGCGCGCCCACCAGCAGTTAGCGGTGGTCGTCGATGAGTTCGGCGCCTTTGCCGGCGTGATCACGCTCGAAGACGTCTTTGAGTCGCTCTTGGGCGTCGAGATTTATGAGAAGGATGACCCGCATCCGGACATGCGCGAACTAGCCCGGCAACGCGGACATCGCGTCGGCCGCCGCCCCTCGGGTGAGGCTGGCAATAAACTATGAACCTCGCGGCGGTGTCGGCGGCCCTTGCTTACTGGGTGCATGACCTCGACCCAGTGGCCTTCCGTTTCCCGGAGGGCTGGCCGTTACACGGCGTTCATTGGTATGGACTCTCTTATGCGGCTGGTTTCCTTGTCGCCGCTTTGCTCCTAGCCCACTGGCGTCGCCAGGCGGTGGCGCCCGTCCGCGATGTGGTCGATGAATCCGCCCTCATCACCGCCATCATGGTAGGTGTCGTCCTCGGTGGCCGCTTGGGCCATGTGATCTTATACGCCCGCGATGAATTCATGGCGGACCCGCTGATGCTTTTCCGCGTGTGGCAAGGCGGCATGGCCAGCCATGGCGGCTTCTTGGGCGTACTCCTAGCGGCCGTCTGGTTTGCCCGGACGCGCCGGGTACCCTTCTTGGCGGTGGGTGACTTAGTCTGCGCTTTGGCTCCCGCCGGGCTGCTCTTTGGACGCTTAGCCAATTTCGTGAACGCGGAACTCGTCGGGCGCACGACCACGGTCCCTTGGGCGGTAATTTTTCCGCGTGAAGGCCAAGAGCCGCGGCACCCGTCGCAGCTATACGAGGCTTTCGGCGAAGGCCTCCTCCCGTTGCTTTGGATTCTTTGGCGTTACCCGAAGCGCTTGCCGCCGGGTCAAGTCGCGGGCGAGTTCCTTCTCCTCTATGCGGTGGCGCGCTTTATCAGCGAATGGTTCCGCCTGCCCGAGGACGGTTATATTCTTGGAATGACCGCTGGGCAGTTCTGGACCCTGCCGATGGCGATCGGTGGCCTTTACCTTATCTTCCGTGCCCGTACGGGGGCGAAAGATGTTGCCCGCTGAAGCGGTCGGTGGGAGAAGCGTGGCCGCGACATGATCACCGTCCCGCTCCTCGACCTTGGCCCACAGAACCGCGCCCTTGAAGCCCAGTTCGAGGCCGCCTTTCGCGACGTCTTACGCTCCAATCAGTTTATCATGGGGCCGCGGCTCGAGGCCTTCGAGAAGGACTGTGCGGCTTTCCTCGGCGTCAAGCACGCCCTCGGCGTGTCATCGGGTACGGATGCACTCCTGCTCGCCCTCATGGCCCTCGATATTGGCGAAGGCGATGAAGTCCTCATCCCGTCCTTCACCTTCTTTGCGACCGCTGGTTCTGTGGCGCGCCTCGGCGCTGTTCCCGTCTGGGTCGACGTCGACCCGCACCATTTCAACATCGATCTGGCTGATGCTGCCCGCAAGGTCAGCCCGCGCACCCGAGTAATCATGCCGGTGCACCTCTTCGGCCAGTCGTGCGACCTCGTCGCCTTGCAGGCCTTTGCCTCCGCGCATCGCCTCCGTATTCTCGAAGACGCCGCGCAATCCATGGGCGCTCGCTGGCAAGGACGGAGCACGATGTCGGTCGGCGATCTGGGGGCTACTAGCTTCTTCCCGTCAAAGAACTTGGGCGGGATGGGCGATTCGGGCTTGGTGACGACTTCGGACGACGCCCTCGCGGACCGCGCGCGTATCTTACGCGTCCACGGCATGCAGCCGAAGTATTACCATCGCGAGATTGGCGCGAATTTCCGCATGGATCCGCTCCAAGCCGCGTTGTTGCACCTGAAACTACCGCACCTGCCGGAGTATAATTGTGCGCGCGCGGGGAATGCGAATTTCTACCATACGGCGCTCAAAGGGAAGACGGGTATCGCGGAGAACCGACCAGGCGTGGAAGCCGCGGCGAAGATTCTGCTCCCGGTGGATTTCTCGGGCCAAGGCATTTGGAATCAATTCACCTTGCGGGTCCCTGGTGGCCGTCGCGATGCGCTCAAGGCGTTTCTCACGACCCGCAAGATTGGCTGCGAAATCTATTACCCAATTCCGCTCCACCGTCAGGAATGTTTTGCTTCGGCGGGCTATCGAGGCGGGGACAGTGTGCCCATCTCGGAGCAACTCTCGGCTGAAGTCCTCAGTATTCCTATCTTCCCTGAACTCGCCCCGGACCAGCGTCAGTGGGTAGCGGATTCGCTCGCAGATTTTGCGGCCGGGAAGACGGAGTGATTCGGAGGTAGGGGCGCCACTGCGTGGCGTCCGTTCGCTGCGCAACGTAGTGGTCTGATTAACGTAGCTAAGCCCCGATGACTCTCGGCATCGGTTTAGAACGGACGCGACGCAGTCGCGCCCCTATCCGTGCCCCAGCCAATCATCCGGTCTCCGGTTTCCCTTTGAAGCGTATCTTACCGCTAACCGCTCTCCGCCAACCGCTACGACCTTCGTCTCTCAGAAGAACCGAATGGTCTTCGCCTTCATCTTCTCATGTTCGGCGTCGGTGCAAGGGGCGTTCGTCGGCGCGTCGGCCGGCTTATCGGTGGACTGCACGAGCCCGTTGGCCAGTAAGTATTTTTCGACCTCTTCGCCGGAGACGTCGGCGAGCATCACCCCGTTAACTTCGACGCAAGGGGAGAGACGTTGGCCGGTCTTCTCGACCATCTCGGCGTAATTCGTCGGGACATTGATGATGTCCACATCTTCGAAGGCGAGGCCATGCTTGCGCATGACGGCGCGGACGCCGTTGCTCCAGCCGCAGCTGGGTTTGAGGTAGGCCTTAATCGTAAGCATCCCTCTAACTTGCGCGCCTTTCGGCGGGAATCAAGCGCGGCGAATTTTTTTACCAGATTTCGCTGTGGCCTCAGGCTCATACCAGTAGCCGATGCCGTGAATCGTCCGGAAGCACTCCAGACCTCGCCCGAGCTTTTGGAAGGCCTCGCGGATCTTCGCAATATATTGGTCCAAGGAGCGGCTCCGTACGTTCGCGTGGACGCCCCAGACTGCATGGATGAGGCTATTACGGCTGATGATCACGCCGGGATTGGCGTGCAGGTGATAAAGAATACCAATTTCCTTCCGCCCGAGTTTACAGCTCTTGCCTGGACCAAAGACCAACTCCAGTCGCTCGGGGTGAACTTCGGCGCCGTTAAAGTGGAAGACGCTCGTCGCGAGGTCGGCGTTGCGCGTAAGCCGGCTATCGCCCGCGGTTTCGCTGCGCCGGAGCACCGCATGGATGCGGGCCGCCAGTTCTTCGGGGTGGTACGGCTTACCGATGAAGTCATCGGCGCCCGCCTCGAGCGCCTTGACGATGGCGCTTGGCGTCTGGACGCTCGCCAGGAAAATCACCGCTGCGGGGGCGCCGGACTTGCGGATACGTTCCAAGACCGTGAGCCCATCGAGGTCGGGCAGGGTGGGGTCGAGCAGCACCAGGTGCACGTGGTTTTCTTCGATGAACTTAAGGGCGGTGGCCCCCTTGTGGAACGTTTGCGTCGCGAACCCGGCATCGGCGAGTTGCTGGTGCAGGGTCGCGGCTAAGCTGCGATCGTCTTCAACGATAACGATGAGGGGCCTCTGCTGGGGACTCATGCAGAAAAACGGGGGTGGACTGTGGGGTTGCCGCAAAGTGGGTTTGCGGCGGGGTGCTTACATATGTAAAAAAGAGCCCGTGGTTGCCAAGCCCATTAGAAACCATTTTGTGGGGACCTAGGTATGAGCACATTCGAACAGGCCGAACCGAAAACCCCCAAGTGGTTAATCCTGTTATGTTTAGTCATCTTTATAGGTTCAGCCGCCTTTGGCGGGTATGCCTTGGCGAAGTCAGCCGAGGAGAAAGCCAGCCGGAAGTCCGCCGATCCTTTTGCTGACCGGAGCCTGTTCGGGCGCTGAGGCCGACGGTCAGTGGGTAGGGTAAATCAGGCAATAGGGTTTTTACCCTAGGGGGTTCAAGGGTTGACAGTCTTAGGCCTAAAATAGATACCTTAACCCCTATTTTAACCCTACCCCGACCCCTCACCATGCGGATTTCTAAGTCTCTGTTGGTGGCCGCCGCTATGCTTGCTTCCGCAGGTATCGCCCAGGCCCAGCAAAACGTGACCCAGGCCACTTGGCTCGGCTCTGCCGGCGACGGCGGCACGGGTATTTGGGACAAGTGGAATACCGCCCCCACGGCGCACAACTACTGGCAGGCCACCAACCTGACGCCCCAGGTGGCGGTGTCCGGCGTCCGCCTGACGAATGCGGCTAACCTGCTCTTTACTTACACGGGTACGGCGCTCACCGCGGGTGCCACGAACGACATCCTCATCGATTCGAACATCATTTCCAGCCAGTCCCAGACGCTCCGCTTCCAGTCGTCAGGCTATCGCCTTTTGCCGGGTGCCTTCGCCTCGGGCATCCAGCCGACCACCACCAACTTCCAAGACATCGATTTGGCCCGCACGGTGGTCAATGCCCCGTACACCGCCGCCCCCAATGGTACCCTGCAGATCGGGAACGTCACCTTCACCGTGGCGGGGATTCCTGGGGCGATTTCCGCTCAGCCGTTCCTGACGCTGCGTAACCCGACGAGTTTCGGCGGTGCGATTACCGCCGCGAACGCGGACACCACGATTAACCTGGAGAGCTTCGTTGCTTCCACCATCTCTGGCAACTTCAAGGGCAACGGGAATATCGTCAAGACGGGCGGCGCCGTCCTGCAGTATCAGGGCTATACGGGCGACATGTTCCGCTACGGCACCGAAGCGCGCCCTTATTCATACAACACGTTCTTAGGGGTTAATATTTTGTACGATGCGCACGCCGACCAGTACGGCCTCCGCCCGCTCGATTTAGCGCCGACGCTGGTCGTTAATGACGGTGCTAATGGCGCTCGTCTCGCTGGCCTCCAGGGACAAATGCGTGTCGATGGCGGCCTGCTCATGGTGAGCGGCCACCTCAACATGTGGCACGACTTCGGCGAAACCGTCGACGGCAACATCCTCACGGTGGGCACGCAGAACGAAATTCCGCTGCTAACCGCGAATATCGCCGCGGGCGCCAATACTACTAAGCTGCGCCACAGCCTCGCTAAGCGGATGACGGGGGTCTCCTCCGTCGTCCTCAATGGCTCAGCGGAAATCAGTTTCACGAACACCCCGGTCAACGTTGGAAGCGGCGCCACCGCGGTGCGCCTCAACTTCCTCCACAACCTTAAGGCGGGTGACAACAACGATCAGTTTCAGACGACGGTCACGACGGGTCCTGACGACAACTACCGTCTCGGTATTCACATCGACCAAGGCTTCGATGGCTCCGTCGGCATTCTCGCCGGTTCGGGCAAGGTCATCAAGACCGGTGCTGGCACATTGACGGTCCTCAGTGACTCCCGCATGAACGGCGACTTCATCGCGGGCGGCGGCCGCACGGTCTTGGCGAGCGCCACGGGGCTGACCTTTGCCAATAGCAGTTCCTTCAATATCGCCGGGACCGATGCGCGTCTCGGGGCGGACATCAGTTACCAGGAACTTAATGACCCGAACCCTAATGACCCGCACGTCGACTACCGCCCCGCCCTTTTCCCAGACATTGGCACCGTGACCGTCACCACCAATGGTAATAGCCAGTTCACGGGAACGGTAGTCACTGGTGCCGAGGTCGTCCTAGTCGGCGACCAAACGGTTCGTAATTTCCAAGCCGATTTTGCGCTCAAGTCCAAAGGCACGACCAATATTGGCACGGCGACCTTGGGGGAAGTCTTCACAGCGGCGGATGCCGTCAGCACGGCGGCCAACGTTAATAATAAGGGCGAGCTCGTCATCTCGGGTACGGGCAAAGGCTCTAAGCTTTTCCTCAACGGCAATAGCCTGACTATTAATCAGGACGCCACGGGTCGCGATGGCCTTTACTTCGGCGATATCTATGGTTCGGACCTCACCACGGGTGTTTCGGGTGGCCGCATCATCAAGACGGGGGGCGGCACGCTCGCCCTGATGGGTACCAATAGTTTTTACGATTACACCGAAATCCTGGGCGGCACCTTCATTGCCAGCGTTCAGGGCCTCGGCCAGAAGGACGTCTTTATCGGCAATGGGGGCACCTTCGCCATCCTGCAGACCAACGCGGGCGTGCTGCTTGCGAGCCTTTCCGGCTCCGCTGGCTCCACGCTCAAGCTACTCGCTTCAGCGTTTATCGACAACGGCAGCGGCGCGAAGATTCAGGTTAATAGTGGGAATGATGTGGGCCAAGTGAATATCATCAATGTACAGGCCAATTTCTTCGGTAACATCGTCGTTAACGACGGCGTTAATCTCTCGTTCTCGGGCGGCGCGAATAACACGTTTGCCAACGCGAGCTCCATCAAGCTCGACTCCGGCAACACCCGTGAAACCGTACTCAAGTTCGGCGACACGAACCAACTCATCCGTAACCTCAGCGGCGATCTGCTCTCCCGCGTTGAACTTGGCCGCGGTGACATCACGCTCGAGCAGAACAGTTCCACCGCTAATTTCCAGGGCTCCATCACTGGCGTCGGCAGTTTAATCAAGCAGGGCTCCGCCAGCTTCACGCTCGCTGGCACGACGCCCGGTGGCGCCATCAAGAATTCCTACTATGGTGCGACTATCGTTCGCCCAGGGGGTGCGCTCATCGCTGGCACCGCTAACGCGACGCCCAACACCTCCGCCCTCATCCTCGTCGGTGCCGGTACGTTTAACACCGGTGGCCTTAACCAGACTTTCGGTGGCCTGTTCGGTTCGGCTGCCTCGACCCTGAATATCGGTGCCGCGACCGTCACCGTGGGCTACACGCCGGCGCGGGCAGCTTTGATGACCTCCGAGCTCGCGGGGTCCAACCCCTTGCTCGCCGATTACCTCGGCACGACCGACCAGCTGAACCCTATCCTTAACCTGGCGAGCTTTACGGCGACGGGCGGAGCGATTGCCGCTTCCACTATCACCACGGCTTCGACCACTGGCTTGGCCGTCGGCCAGGTGCTCACGGGCACCGGTATCCAACCCGGCACCCTCATCACGGGTATCGGCGCCGGCACCGTTAACATCAGCAAACCGCTGACCGCCGCTGCGACGGGTGTGATTGCGGCGACCGCCACCGTTACCTTTACGCCGACCTCGGGTGTCTCGGGTGCCTCGCAATTAACCGCCACGGCCTCGGCCGGCCTCGGCGTTGGGCAGATCATCGTTGGTACGGGGATTGCCGATGGTTCCTACATCACGGCCATCGTTGCGAACACCAGCTTCACGATTAACGCCGGCGCCGCCGGCACGACGACGGTCAAGACCATCTCTTCAGCTGGCCTGGCCGTGGGCCAGACCATCGCGGGCACCGGCCTGGCGCTGAACAGCCAGATTGCCTCCATCACCCCGAATACGTCGTTCTTCGCCACGGGGGGTGCGGTCGGTACGCGTACCATCACCACGACCGCGACGACCGGACTCTTCGTCGGACAGACCTTAACCGGCACAGGTATCCCCGCGGGCGCTATCATCACGGCGGTCACCCCGACTTCCATTACGATCTCGGCTTCGCTCACCGCTAAGGCCGCTGGCAACGTCACCGTCGGCGCCTTGATTGGCCTCACCAACGCTTTGACCGCGACGGCTTCGGGTACGGCGACCGTCAGCGCGCTCATCTCCCTGAATAACCCGCTCACGGCGACCCTCGCCGCTGTGCCGGTTAACGCGGGTACTGTCCGCACCATCGATGTGTCGTCGCTCGGCCTCACCGCCAGCGAACTCAACGCGCTTTACGCGGGTTCGACCCCGATGTCGGCCCTGACTCGGCGCTACCTCTCGACGGTGGCCGTGGGGACGAATCTCGGCAGCTACGTGGCTCCTACCACGGACATTTCCTTCACCAACTCCTTGTCCTTCGACGGCCAACTGGTCGGCACGGGCACCTTCGTGAAGTCGGGCTCCGAAACGCTTTTCCTGCGCGGTTTCAGCACCGGCTTCACTGGCCAAGTTCAGGTCAACGGTGGCACGCTCGACATTTCCTTTGTCGGAGCCGTCAACAACCTCAACAACGCTTCCTCCATCACCGTAAACGCCGGCGGCAACCTCGCTGTCACGGTGGATGACGTCTATGTGGCGGGCCCGAGCGCGGTAAAGCGTACGCTGACCACGCCGGTCCTCGGCACGGGTAATTTCGTCAAGAACGGCGTCGGTTACCTCGTCCTCAACCCGACCCTCGCGGCCGGCCAGGTCTCTTATTCTGGCACGACCTTTGTGAATAATGGTTGGCTCGAAATGAACGCGCTGTCCACGAACGGCGCCGCGGTCATCAACTCCTTCAACGGCACCGCAGCCCACCTGGTGCTCAACGCCACCAACGATGTCACTTACTCTGGGCTTGTTTCGGGTACGGGTGAACTCGTCATCCAAGCGGCGGCCGGCAAGACGCTGACTGCAGGCGGTTCGCTGACCCACACCGGCGGCACCAATGTCCTCACGGGCACACTCCTTGCCCAAAATGGTTGGGCAGGTGCGACCACGGGAAATATCACTGTCGCCGCGGGCGCGAAGGCACGCTTGAACGTGACCACCAACCTCGCCGCCACGGGCGTCTTCATCGGTGCCGGCACCATTATCAAGGAAGGTTCGTCTTCTCTTACCCTCGGCACCGCAACGACGGCCTTTAGCGGGACTTACCAGTCTAACGCTGGTACGACCGTCTTGGCTTCGGCCAATCTCTTCGGTGGTGCCAACCCGACGGATTTAATCGCCGCCATTGACCTCCGCGGCACGTCCGTGCTCGACGTCACTGCCAACCAGACCTTCCGTAACCTCACCGGTGAGGCCACCTCACAGATTTCCTACGGCGTCAACGGCACCGTCATCTCCTTGCCGATCGACACTGGCGCCACCAACAGCTTCGCGGGTCGCTTCACGCGCGGAGCGGGTGTCACCGATGCCTCGATTATTAAGACTGGTCTCGGCACTTTGGACCTCTCCCCGACGGGCGGCGACAATCAGCTGACCTTGATTAGCGTGACGGCAGGTCGCTTGGTCGGGACCGACGCCGGTTATCGCGGAGCGACCATAGAGGTTGGTACGGGTGCAGAAGTAGCCTTCAACGCCCCGACCGCTGGCGCCGTCGTCACCTTTAACAACAATATTTCTGGTATTGGTGCTGCGGCTGGCACGGGCACGGTCGTTAAGGTCGGCCTGGGCGAAGCCATCCTCGGCTCCGTCAACCTCACGGCGAACACCCCCGACTTCAAGGTTGAGCAGGGCATCCTCACCCTCACCGATAGCCGGGCTGGTAGCGGCATTCCGATGCTGACCGCCAACGTTTCCGCCGGTGCCACCTTCCGCGTCAAGATCGCCAACGCGCGCTCCCTTGGTTCCGAAATCACCGGCACGGGCAAGCTCGACCTGCAGTCCGACGCGACCATCCCAGGTGTCAAGTTAGTGGCGGTTAGCTCGCAGCCGACGGTCAGCACGACCAACATCGGGAGCGACGTTCGTCTCGACGTCTCCGCTATTTCCGCGGTCACCGGCATCACCGCCGACACGGGGTCCTTCCTAGATATCGGTGCCATCGGCGCCGGCCGCACGCTGACTCTGACCCAAGGAACCGACGGCGTCTTCAATGGCATCATCGAAGGCACCGCGAACTTCACCGTGAAGGGCGCCGGCCTCTTCCGTTACGCCAATAGCCTCCAAGCGACGACCGTCGGAACGGTCACCGTCGACGGCGGCTTCCTTGGCGTGAACGTCAACAACACCAAGGCAATCACCTTGGCCACCCCGGCGACGGGTACCTCTAAGCTTGGCGTCTATGTCGCCACCGGCAATTCCATCTACACGGGCATCCTTTCCGGCGGCACCGGTGCGCAGGTGGTCAAGCTCGGCTTGGGCACCCTCGACCTGACGAGCGGCGTGTCGTCTTCTCTGAAGGATGACCTGTTCGCGTCTTACGATGTTCGCGAAGGCACCCTCGCCACAACCCTAGTAGCCGATCCGCTGAACCCGACCGGCCCTGGACTTATCCTCCCTAATTCCCTAAACGTCGGTCGCGCGGTGACGCTCTCCGGTGGCACTTTGGCCCTAACGGTCGGTGCGACGGGTGGCACCTTACTCTCCGGCTCTGGCTCTGCCAGCACCGGTAACCTAATCATCACCACTGCCAACGTCGGGGACACCTCGCTCCTGAATGTCCTCGGCAATGTCTCCGGTAACGTGAGCGTCGACGGCGGCACGGTCCTCAAGTTAGGTTCTTCAGGCGCCTCGTTGCTGTCCATCACCGGTGATCTCGCCGTCACCGCCGGTTCCAAGTTGACCGGCTCGGCGAACGTCGGCGGTAACTTTACCGTCGCTGCAAACTCGACCCTCGCCCCGGGTTACTCGCCTGGCACCATTAACGTCACGGGTAATTTCACGCTCGCTGGCACGGCGAATATGGAAGTCTCGGGCGATGTCGTCGGCGGTCTCTATAACGACTCCGTCACCTTCTCCGGCACGGCCAACCTCTCGGCAGGCAACGTCCTCGTGCAGCGCTGGAATAACGGCCCCAGCACGGTCGCCCCGGCCTTTGGCCAGCGCTTCGTTCTCTTCCAGGGCACCGCGACCCCTTCGGTGGGAGCTAACCTCGTCGCCACTTACTTCACGGGTGCCACGCCAGCTGGTATTACGACCGATGACGCCTTGGGCCGTTACCTCGTCGTCGCTCCAGCCGCCGTCGATGCGGGTGCGGTCGCTTCGGGTTACGATGGCCTGATTCACAATGCGGACGGCTTGGCCCACAAGCCGAATGAGTACGCGGTCTACGCCGTGCGCGCCGAGAGCGGCTACGCTGTGGCGGGTGTCGATGCTGGCATCATTTCTTACGTCCAAGCCGCGACGAAGGTCGTCGCGGGCACAGTCTATATTCCTGGCGCCGTTAATAACCCTGGCTCCGTGGCGACCCTTGATCCTCTGGCGGCTCGCCTAATGACCATGAGCGACGGGCAGTTGACGCCGGCGCTGCTCAGTTTGCAGCCCGCCGCCTTGGCCGCCATCCCGGCCGCCATGGCCCTCGGCCAGCGCGCTGAAAGCGATGCCTTGCTGCGTCGTCTCGAGATGCGTCGCTACGACCGCGCTGGTTATAGCGTCTATTACAATGAAGGCTTCGCGCTGACGACTTCCTCGAGTTTCAAGGGTGGTTCCGGTTCGGATGCCACGCCTTTTGACTCCACCGTTACCGGCGCCATGGGTGGTATGATTAAGGACCTTAATCCTTGGTCCGTCGCAGGTTTCTCCGCCGGTTACACTAAGAGCAAGGGCGACCTCTCGGCCGGCGGTGCTTCCGCGGGCTCGGTCAGCGGTAATGCCTATCGCCTGACGGGTTTCTTCTCGTCGATGCTCGGCGAACGCAAGGACTCGCTGTTCGTAGATGCCGGTATTTCCGTCGGTACCTCGACTAATAAGTCTTCGCGTACGACCTTCCTCGGTACCGAGACCGCGAGCCCGAAGGCCACTGGCTACGGAGCCTTCGCCCGTTTGGGCGCAGGCTACGCCACCAAGGCAGGCGTCAGCTTCTCGCCCTACGTCGGCGTCGACTTCGCTAAGGTCAGCGGTAGCGGCTTCGATGAAGCCGGCGACGCTTCCGCGCTTAAGGTCAGTTCCTATTCCTACACTTCCGCCCGCGCCACCGTGGGCTCCGGTATGACCTGGCTGACCGTGGGCGATGGCGAAACCTTGAAGTTCTCCATCGACTTCGAAGCCTTCGCCGAAATCGGCGGCGGCAAGACCACGGACATCTCGGCCCGCCTCGGCAACATCGACTTCACGTCGGAGGCCAACGTCTCTGCCGGTAGCGGTTTCCGCATCGCCCCATCGTTCACTTATGGTCCGAACCCGGACTCGGCGTATTACCTAACGCTCTCGCTCGAAAAAGCGGGCGCGACCCAGACCACCGGCTTCGAACTCGGCTACCGCCGCCGCTTCTAATTCTTCTCCTGATCCACTCGCATCGCGCCTCGTCATGAAACTCTCTCGTAAGTTCCTCGTTCTCGCCTCGGCCGCCCTCGTGGCTGGCCTGCCTTCCGCCCAAGCGGACGTCACCGTTAACTATTCCTTGGGTGCGCCGGCTGTCCTGACGGGCACGGCGCTCACGGCGACGAACCTCGGCGCCCCTGGCCTACTCCCGCAGCCGACGGCCATCCAGGTCGTAGGGGAAAGAACCGTCAGCTCACTCAACATCGGGGCTTTGACGACCTTGACGATTAACCAGCTCGTGGACGCGACGACGCTCACCCAGTTCCTCAGCGCTCCGAATTCGGCCCTCATTGATGTCGGTAATTTCGCGACTTTACCTGTCTTAGTGAAGACCGGCGGCGCCACGTTGCAGTACGACGCCAATCGGCTCCTCCACTCCGATAATAAAGTGGTTAACCCTTACTTCTTAAATGCGACCTATTTTAGAACCGCACAAACGGGGCCTATGCCGAACGACCTGCGTCAGCTCGGCGCCTTCTCGGGCTTGGTCATCGTCAACCAAGGCACCTTGCAGGTGTCTGGCTATCTGAACCAGTGGGCCAGTTACGGTGTGGCGAATCCGGCCGGCTTCAACGCCCGCATGGAAGGCGCTGGCGCCGTCATCCTCCAAGGCTCGGCCTCGCTGAGCTTCCAAGGCACCGCTTACAATGTCGTCGGAGTGGGTCCTTCTTTAGGTGATAATGAGATTAACGGGCCCTACATCCCAGAGCGCTTCCGCCTGAATTACGTCCACAACCTCTACTCCGGCACGCAGGCTAACTTCCTCGCGGGCTTGGATGGCACGGATGTAAACACGGTCCTGGATGTGGGTAAGGATGCCGACTACATCGCTAATATCCACATCGATGACGGCGTCGTTGGCTCGGTCGGACGTATCGATGGTGCCGGCCGCGTCTACAAGACCGGCTCGGGTTCTTTCACGATCCTCAACACCAGCCGCATCACGGGCGACGTGTTCGTGGGCGGCGGCGACCTCGTCCTTTCCGACCCGAACAACCTGGCCCTCCGCCTCGCCAACTCGGTCAATCTTATTGGTTCCGACGGCAACCAGACGGCTTTGGCCCGCGCCGACGCCGTAACGAGCGGCATCGTGACCCAGTGGCGCCCTGGTTACCTGCCGGGTCGCAGTGCCCCGCAGCTCAGCATCACCACGAATCAGTCGATTCGTAACTTCCAGTCCCTCTGGGGTGAGAACGCGACCAACATGTGGGTCGCTGGCACGGGTGCCGGTACCGTCGTCGAAATCGCCTCGGGCACTTCGTTGACGCTTCTGCAGGACGCCAATCGCGATGGATACTTCACTGGCAGTATCAATGGCGGCCTCGGTCGATTGATCAAGGAGGGCGCAGGCTCGTTGGCTTTGATGGGCCAAAGCTCTTCGGTGGGCGAAATCGCCATCAATGGCGGCAAGATTATTTCCAATGTGCAAAGCCTCGGCTACGGGCGCGTCGTCATCGGCGCGGGTGGTACCCTTAGTATCGTCCAGAACAACGCCGGCACGCTCCGCGCCCAAATCAACGGCGCCGCTGGGTCAACCCTCACTGTTACCCCGCAGGACCTCATCGTTAGCTCGGTTTCGTCGGGCGCCAACGCTGGCAGCAGCCCGCCGAACGTCGGCAACGGCCAGTTGGGCGTGATCGACATCTACAACCAGCAACAGGACTTCTACGGACAGGTCATCGTCAAGGACGGCATCACGCTGGCCTTCTCGTTTGGTAAGGACGACACCTTCATCCGCGCCTCAAATATCGTACTCAACTCCGGCACGAGCGGCCGCGAGACCACCATTCGTTTCAATGACACGACCCAGACGGTCAACAATCTCTCGGGCGACGCCAACACGCGCATCGAACTCGGTCGTGGTTCCATCACGATTAACCAGACGGCCAATACGGCTTACGCGGGTAAGGTCACGGGCGCTGGCAACCTCATCAAGGCTGGCAACAGCAGCATGACGCTTTCGGGTCTCAGCAGCTACTACGGTGCCACCGTCGTCAAGGCCGGCTCGCTGGCTTCCACCGCCGCTGATGGCATCATTAACAGCGCGGGACTTGTCTTGCTGAGCGGTACGACCTTCACCGCGTCCGCCAACCAGACGGTTGGGGCGCTTTTCGGCCAGACCGGATCCGTCGTCTCGGTGCAGACCGGCGCCACGTTGACCGTCGGCAAGACGACGGCTCAAGTGACCCAGCTGAATAATGCTTTGGCCAGTTTCACGGGTGTCTCGCCCGATGCGAACCCAGCTTACTTCCTCCAGACAGACCTCGGGGCGGCTGCAGTCTCCGGCATGTCTCAGGCGAACACGATTGGCTTCCTGCGCACGGCGTTGGGCGAGCCCACGAGTTTCACGCCGGTCTCCGGCTCTGGCAGCACCCTGATTGTTAAGAACACCTTCGGCCTCACGGTCGGCCAAGCCGTCACGGGTACGGGCATCGGTTCCGCCACCACGATTTCAGCGATCTTGGCCGCGCCTTCCGCCCAAGCCGCTCAGACGGCGACGGGCACAGTTATTCCTTTGGCGAACACCACCGGTTTCCTCGTGGGCATGCCGGTATCGGGCACGGGTATTCCTGCTGGTACCACGATCACCAGCATCGGCACGGGCTCGATCACGCTGAGTGCCTCGACCTCGGTCGCTGCCACGGGCATGATTAGCGGTACCGCCGCGGTCACCTTGAGTAATGCACTATCGGTTGCCGCCGCGGGTGCTTATGCGCTGTCTCCGGTCACGACGGATGCGCAGGTCCTCGGGTTCCGCGGCGTTATCACCGGCAACGGTGGTCTCACTAAGGTGGGTAACCAGACTTTGTTCCTGCTGACGCCCAGCACCTACGCGGGTGCGACCAATGTCAACGGCGGCACCCTGCAGATTGATCATAATACGTTGACGAATACGTCGGGCATCAATGTCGGCGTCGCGGGTAATCTCTCTGTCAACGTCACGAGTGGCAGCGCCACCTTCACCCGTTCGCTTAGCGGTCCTGGCTCCTTGACCAAGGTCGGCGCGGGTACGCTTGTCATCAACACGGCGTCCGGCTGGGTGAGTGGCGCCATCAATGTCCGTGCCGGTAGCTTGGAGTTTAATCCAGGCACCTTGGCGGCCATCACGGGTGGCATCTTGAACGTCGATCGCGGCGGCTCCTTCGTGATTAACACCCCGACCGACCTCACTTGGGCTGGTAATCTGGTGGGTGCCGGCACGGTCACCAAAATCGGTGCAGGCACCTTGACGGTTGTTGGCGGTATCAATATGGCCGACGCGGCGGTTGGCTCGGGCTTGCTCGATATCCAGGTGGGCAAGGTCTACGGCTCGAATCTTCCATCCGTGTTCGGCCCGCCCGCTACTTTCGGTGTGGCCCAGCTCGCTGCTGGCACTACTTTTCGCGACACCGTTGCGAGTGCGACGGGATCGCAGACCACGGTCAGTTCCTTGATTAATGTCAGCAGCACGGTCGGCTTCACGGTCGGCCAGACGGTGAGCGGCACTGGTATCCAGGCCGGGTCAAAAATCACCTCCTTGACGGAAAACTCCATCACCCTCGATACCGTAACGACGGCGCTCGCCACGGGCACGGTTAAGGTCGAAGAGTCCTTTGGTGCTTGGCTCTTCCAGGCTGGGACGCAGGCCGCCGCTGGCGCTACCTTTGGCGTTACTTCTACTGCCGGCCTCCAGGTCGGTATGCATGCCTTCGACAATAACGTGACTGGTTACGCCGGCCTCCTTGGCACGATCGTCTCCATCAACAACGTCGCTTCGACGGTGACCTTGAGTGCCCCGACCGCCGCCGCCCTGAACAGCACTTTGGCTTTCCAGCTCGGCGACGTCCGCGGTGCGGGTAAGTTTGAGAAAGCCGGCAATGGCACACTCACCTTGGACGTCCCCCTGTCGTTGACTGGCGCCGTCGAGATCCTCGGTGGTACCTTGGTCGTGAACACGGAATCGGCTTTCCATAATGCCTCCTCCATCACCCTCGGCGCTGGCGCAACGCTGGACGTTTCGGGCTTCGACCAGGACCTCGCCAATGTCACGAGCGATGCGGCTTCGACGCTCGTCGGTACGGGTTCGACTTTGACCTTAAAGGCCTCCGCGGGTGCCACCACTACCTATAGTGGGCTAATCACCGGCGCGCCGGACATCGTCTTCAATGAAATCCGTCCGTCCGGCAGCACGGCCGCTCTCGGAGCACTCAACCTGCTCCGTCCGTCCACCTCCGCCAACGTCATCAACTCCATCGACGTCCAGTCGGGTAGCCTGATTGGCACCATCGCTGGCTTCGGTGGCGCGTCGCTGAATGTCGCTGCGGGCGCCAAGATTGGCTTTAATAATAATGACCTCGCCGTAGCGGAAACTTTCACCGGTCCGGTGACGGGTGCAGGCACCATCCTGAAGACGGGTGTCGGCCAGATTACCTTGTCCAACGGCGGCGCCACGGCTTCGGCTTATGAAGTCTTGGGTGGTAAACTCACCGTGCTCGACACGCGTCCTAACGGTACTGCCAACGCCCCCATTGACTTAATCAATGCTACGATCGCGGCTGGGACGACGCTGGAAGTTCGTCTGAATGGTTTCCGCGAGCGCAATCTCGGCGCGCAGATTCAGGGCCTTAGCCTGACTTCACAGGGCACCTTGCAGATCACCAATACGACGAACGATAACTCCAACGTTTACCTCACGGCGGGCGCCTCCTTGGCCGCGGTCACGTTGGGTGATAAGGTCACCTTGCTCCAGAACGGACAGAGCTCCATCGCTGGGGTCAATGGCTCGTCGGGGTCTAATCTAAACTTCAACACCGGTGGTGCCGTCACCATCAATCAGGCCATTAATACGAGCTTCGTCGGCACGGTCGCCGGGGTGGCTTCGCAGTTAACCCTGGTCGGCCCTGGTCGCGCCGGCTTCACGAATTCCGCTCTTTCTACGCAACTCGGCGCCAGCATTACCTTGGCGGTCGGTTCGGGTGCGACGGCGGGACACCTCGAGATTGATTCGCGCTTCAATAGCGCGACGGCCCTCACGCTCAACGCCGGTTCGCTCGCCGTTAATGTGGACCTTGCTTCCCCCGCAACCTTTAACACGGCGATCAGTGGTGCAGCTGGTGCTGTGAAGTTTATCAAGACGGGTGCCGGTACGCTCAACGCCAACCTCGGGGTCGTCGCGGACCCAATCTTCTCCGCTTACGAGATTGAGGCGGGCGAACTTTTAGTGACTCCAGTGGCAAACCAGATTCTCGGTGGCCGCAGCGTTTCGCTGATGGGTGGTAACCTTTCTATTCAGCAAGATGCCTCCGCGCCGATTTTGGGTACGTCAGGCTTCACCACCACCAGCGCTGGCATGCTGAACGTCCTAGGTGCAACGACTGGCCCCACGGGCATCTTGACCGTCACGGGTTCCTTCGCGGGCGGCCTTAGCCTGCAGTCGAGCGCCAACGTCGTCCTCGGTACCTCCGGTACGAATGTCATTGCTGTCACGGGCGCCGTCACCGTCGGCGCGGGTAGCACTTTGGGTGGTCAGGCCATCATCGGTACGACGCTCGCTAACGCGAACTTCGTCAACAACGGCACCGTCGCGCCGGGCTACTCGCCTGGTGTCGTCACGGTGAACGGCAACGTGACTAACACCGGTGCCTTCATCATGGAGCTCTCGGCCACGCTGGCTAACGGCACCTATAACGACCAAGTACTCTTCACCGGCACGGCCAACCTCAATATCGGCGGCACTGGGTCAATCACCCTAAAGCAGTACGATGTGAACCCGCTCTCCCCGGCCACCCCGGCATTCGGTCAGCGCTTCGTCCTCTTCAAGGATACGCTCCTCCCAGATGCGTCCAGTTTCACTTCGTTGATCCCAGCCTCGCAGATCACCTCGCAGGGTATCAGCCCCTTCCGCTACCTCCTTTCGATTCCAGGTACGCAGACCGTGGTTGGCGCCAATGGTGCGACGGGAGCGAGCACTTTGACGGTTCCTAGCGTGAGCGGCTTGGTGGTCGGCCAGGCGGTGTCGGGCACGAATATTCCTGCCAATAGTTCAATCAAAGCCATCAACACGGTGACCAACACGATCACCTTGAACACCGTCTTGGCTCAGCCAGTCGCCGGCAATATGTCGGTTAGCCTAGGCTCGGCTGGCGTTCCTGTTGTGAACGGTGAAATTGCCGCCTATGTGGTCCGCGCCCCTGCTGCCTACGACGCCTTCAAGGCTCCGGCCTCCTTGTTAGCCTCGATTAAGTCCATCACCCAAGTCGACTCGGCCTTGGTGAATAACGGTGCGGACACGGTGTTCAATACGGCCGATGACGTTTATAGTTCTACGCCGGCCTCCACTTATAATATCGTCGGCGGTGGCTTGGCGGTCTTGGGCGATACTGCCCTGCAGACGGCCCTCGACAACCTCACTCCGTACGGTGCCGCGGGTACCGTCACGGCCGCAGGCACGCTCTTCCAGCAGAACATCAACAACGCCGCCCGTCGCCTCGAGCTCCGTCGCTTTGACCGCTCCAGCCTGACGATTCTCTCCAACGAGTGGTACGTCGACACCATCGGCGGCAAGGCCACCGTGGGCGCCTCTGGCGAGCTCCAGAATAAGGCGACGACCTACGGCATCACTGCTGGCTACACCACGCAGGTCGGCGTCGATGGCGTCGCTGGTTACGCCCTGACGGCTCAGCGCTTTTCGCTCTCGAGTGACACCTCCACCAGTGCTTCGGGCAATGGCTTCGCTGCCAATGCCTATGTCGGCACGGTCGCGATGCGTGGGCAACTCTCCCTCGATGCGGGCGTCTCCGTTTCGCACTTATCGTCAGAGGTTACCCGTGACTCCGTGATTGGGTCTGGCAACACGAACGCATCGTCTCCGAGCGCTTTGACCTACGGCGTCTGGGGTCGCCTCGGGACCGTCATCGCACTGAAGTCGGCCGATACCTTTATCACGCCTTTCATCGGCGTGCAGTATGCTTCGACCAAGTTATCGAGCATGGACGAATCCGGCCAGGCCGACGCCATGGCGGTCACCTCTGGGTCGGTTTCGCAGTCCTCGGTGCGCGTGGGCACTGGCTTCCACCACGTGTGGGAAGAGGGTCGTGGCGATTGGCGCTACCGTCTGTCCATGGACGTGGGCTACGTGAAGCAGTTCTCGGGTGAGTTTGGGGACTTTACGTCCACGAACGCGACGGGCATCAACACGACTTACACCTCCAGTTTGCGTGTGAGCGCAGGCTCGGGTTTGTATGTTAACCCGTCCCTGAACTTCGGACCGGATGAGAATTCCACCTTCTCGATTGGTTTGTCCTACGAGCAGGGTAACGGGAACTCGCTCGGCGTGAATGCGGGCTACCGTAAGCGCTTCTAAGAAATCGGCCCAAAACCCTATAAATTAGGGGTGCGTCGTCCGACGCACCCCTTTTTTGTCTCTCGCCTAAAAACTTGACCAAGGGGTGCCGGTCCGTAAGTTCCGACTCTCCACCGGAAGCCCCCTTCGTCTAGCCCGGTCCAGGACACCTCGTTTTCACTGAGGTAACTGGGGTTCGAATCCCCAAGGGGGCGCCAAGGTGGAAGTCTTTAGCCGGCCGAGGTCTCAATGACCACGGTGCGGCCTTCTTTGCGGGAGGTTTCCGCCGCAAAGGCCATGCGGTGGCTTTGGATCGAAACCTCTAGCGAGGTGCGCAGGGCGGAGGCATCAGCTCCCGTCAGCTCGGCGTGGAGCGTGGCCATCAGCCCCGCGTCGCCACCGCCGTGGCCGGCATACCCGCCCGTGGGCGTCTCCACGGTGATTTTCTCCGCAGTCTGGTTCCAGCCGTGGGGCGTGAAGACCAAGTCACAGCCCAAGTGCTTTTTGACGAAGGCCCCACCGCGCAGGACGCCCTTAGTCCCAAAAATCTCCAGCTGCCGGCCGTCGTCAAAAGCGGTCATCGTGAAGGTAGCGGTCACCTCACCCGTGAATTTCAGCGCCAGCACCTGATGGTCGACGACATCGTTATCGCAGCGGAAGGCGCAGCGTCCCCAGGGGCTCGTGCGGAGCCACGTGAAGATTTCTTCATCCGTGGCTTCCTTCGCGCGATCATAGACCATGCCCAGCCAGCGGCGGCCTTCGGGTTGGGCGTAGCGGTGTGCATCGTAAGGGCATTGGCTGGCCACGGGACAACCGTCGGTACAACGCGCAGGCGCGCCCGCCGGGGCGTGGGCCGCGGTGAATTGCGTCAGCGCGCCATGAGAGGAAACCGCTAAACAGGGCCGATTGATGAGCCAGGCCAAGAGATCCATGTCGTGGCAGCTCTTCGCTAAAATCATCGGCGAGGACTTGCTTTCGTTGGCCCAATGTCCGCGGACGAAGGAGTGCGCTTGATGCCAAGGTTGAACGCCCTCGATAAAGTTAGCGGTCACGATTTCACCGACGACCCCGCTGCGGAGGAGGCTTTCGACTTTGGCGTAGAAAGGCGTGTAGCGGAGGACGTGGCAGACGACGACGCGACGCCCGAGGCGCCGGGCGGCGGCCTGGACGGCGAGGACGTCTTCGAGCCGGTTGGCGACGGGTTTTTCTAGGAGTAGGTCGCAACCGAGTTCCATCGCGCGGATGGCGTGGTCTCGGTGCTGGGCGTCTTGCGTGCCGATGATGACGACGTCGGCTGGCTTGCCGGCCGCGAACATGGCCTCGGCTGAAGCGAAGCCCTGGAAGTCGGTCGGACGGTCGGATTTGCCTCGGATGAACTCGACGCGTCCTTCGACCGGGTCGGCCCCGGCCACGAGCGAAAAGCGGTCAGGCATCTCAGAGGCAATCCCTGCGTAGGTCCGAGCGCGGGATCCACAACCGCAGAAGGCCAGGGTAAGACGTCGCATGGGTGTAGCCAGATTTAGGCCTAGCCCGAAGGGGAGGCAAGGGCGGGTAGGGCAGGGGTCTCTGGGCACTTTAACTCATTCTGGCAAAAAGCCCTTGCGTATGTTCAAAAAATATTGAAACATCAGCCGAGTCCCCCGCTCGGTCCGATGACGCCCCCTTCATCTAAACTATCTGCCCGCCGCAAGAGCCGGCCTTCCTTTGCGCCGTTGAGTGCCCATGAAGCTGAATTAGCCGAGTTTTTTGTCAGAATGGCGGGGATTTTAGGGGTGCCACGTTCGGTCGCCGAGATCTATTCGTTGCTTTACGCATCGCCCGACGCGGTCGATTTCGACCAAATCCAGGGCCGCTTAGGGATGAGTAAAGGCTCTGTCAGTCAAGGACTTAAGTTTCTTAGAGACCAAGGTATGGTCCTCTCGCTTAAGGCCCCTGGCTCCCGCCGGGAGCGCTGGCAACCGACCCCCTCCTTGGCTGCGTCCTTGGTCACCCTGTTGCGCAGTCAGGTTTTGCCCGCCTTGGAGCAATCGAGCCCCAGCCTCGACCGCATCGTCCAAGGCGCCCAGGGCACGCAAGCCTCTCCCGCGGTCATCGAACGGCTGACCCAGCTTCGCCGCTGGAACGCCCGCGCCCTCGAACTCTTTCCTTTGATGCTCCCTCCCCCGAGGGAGTCCTAAAGTTTTTGGCCGTTCACTCGGCTGACAGTCCATCTTCCCTCACGTGCGGCGACCATCGCCTCTACGTGCGGTAGCCTACCCGGGTAGGTAAAATAAGCAGGTGCGGTCGGTGGTTAGCGGTTAGAAAATAAAATACCCTGCCAAATATTTCCCGGCCTCATATCCCAAGCCCCGCCTTGGCTGCATCTTCCTAATCGCTTTCCGCCCACCGCTAACCACTTAAATATTTCGTCAACCTATGCGTATCGCCATTACCAGCGGCTACTTCGATCCCTTGCACCGCGGACACCTTGAGTTGCTGGAACTATCCCGCGCCCAAGGGGACGTCCTCTGGGTCATCGTGAATAATGACGTCCAAGGGGCGCTCAAGAAAGGCAAGTCGTTCATGGACCAAGACACGCGGCTCGCCGTGACCACCGCGCTCCGTATCGTTGATCGGGCGGTCCTCGCCATCGACCAAGACGGCTCCGTCTGCGCGACCTTAGAGCAATTGATTAGTGAGGCCCGGGCCGCTGGTCACGACGCCGTCTTCTGCAAGGGTGGCGACCGCCATGCCGGCAATATTCCCGAGATGGTCGTGCTAAATAAGCATGGGGCCAAGCTAATCGACGGCCTGGGCGCCAAGATCGACAGCAGCTCCCGCATCATCGCCCAAGCCAAGCAGGCCTAACTTTTCCCAGCTATGAAAAAACGCGCACTCATCACCGGTATCACCGGTCAAGACGGCTCCTACCTCGCCGAGTTCTTACTCAAAAAGGGCTACGAGGTTCA
>CAITUF010000002.1 GCA_903895475.1 uncultured Opitutia bacterium
AACCGATGGATTACTTCGGGCGAGAACTGCAGCGAGTCGGAGTCGCTGAGTGTGTCCCATTGCCAGACGATGCAGCCCATGCGGGCTAGCTGCACGCAGAGGGACTGGAAGCGACTCTTGCCGCCTTCCGTGAAAGTCTCTTGCCCGGTGGTGATCTCCTTACGGACATAGTCGGCGTCCTGCACGAGGAGGCGGGCGTCCTTCCAGTGGCCATGGGCGAAGAGCACCGCGGGGGCCTTGCCTTTGATCTGCTTGGGACGATAAAGGTTACCGGTCACAAAGAACCCCGGCGCACTTTCGAAGTACACCTTTTCAACGGTGTATTCACCGCAATCAATCTTGCCGTGGATGACGGCGTTGAGGGGCGTGCGCGTCGGTAAAGGCAGTAGGCCCAAGGCGACTTGGAGTCGGTTGCGAATGGCCGCCCTCTCGCTGGTCCAGGTGGCGCTGTCCGTCGGAGGCGTAAAAGGGAAGTAGCCGTTGAGGTCCTTGAGCGGGCCATCCCGGCGGTCGGCAGCGAAGGCAGACGTGAAGCAGGCCACGACCAAGAGCAGGGCGGGGAAGCGGGGCATGCCCATGGATAGCCTCTGACGGCTGCTTCGGAAACCTTAAAAGAGCTTCGAGTGCGACGGGAGAGTCGGCATTCTACAACTAGGGTTTGCGGTCTAATCTGGAGACCGTCAGTCTACTTGCTATGCAACCTTTGAAGCCTCTGCCCATGACGGTCGCCGAATTTCGGGCGGCTTTGCTCGCGCAGCCTGGCTTGGCCTTGCGCTTCCGTCTACCGACGGGTGGCTTGACGCCGATTCACGCTCACTTGACCGAGGTGGCAAGGGTCGAGAAGCGCTTCATTGATTGCGGCGGTACCGTGCGCACGGCGTTGTCAGCACGTCTGCAACTCTGGACGGCGGATGACACCGACCACCGCGTGGGCTGTGCCAGAGCCGCCCAAGTCCTGGAACGTGGCACGGCTTTATTGGGTTCGACCGACTTACCTTTGGAGGTGGAGCACGACTTTCCCCTCCTGACAGTCTTTCCGGTAGTTGGCTCGATCGTCGAAGACGGCGCCCGGGTGTTCTTGCTCGGCACGTTGAAGACCGATTGCTTGGCTCCCGAAATCTGTACGCCCAAGGCTTGCCAGCCCGGCAGCGGCTGCTGCTGATTACTTAGCCCATATTCTTTACGACCATGCCTCGCCCGCTCATCTTGATTCTCTGTACAGGTAATTCCTGCCGCAGTCATTTGGCCGAAGCCATTCTACGGCGCGCCCTTGGGGGCTTGGCGGACGTCGCCAGCGCGGGCTCAAAGCCTGCGGGGTATGTGCACCCGGTGGCCTTGGAGGTCCTGCAGGAGATTGGCTTGGACGCCTCGGCGCACCATTCGAAGCACTTGAACGAATTCCTGGATAAGCCCGTGACCACGGTGATCACGGTCTGCGGCAATGCCGATCAAGTGTGCCCGGTCTTCCCGGGACAGCTGAACCGTTACCACTGGGGCTTCAGTGACCCGGCCCATGCCACTGGCACCCCGGAAGAGATCCGGGCTGAGTTCCGCCGCGTCCGGGATCAGATTCGCTTGGTTTTTGAGGCCTATGCGGCCGGTTTGAAGGAAGCGACGGAAAGCCGGTGAGTCGTTTAGGTGGGCAGGGTTAAAGGGGTTGCATCGGTCTAGCCTGAACCTAAACCGAATATTCCTCCAGACCCCTCTGGGGGTTAATCTCTACCCGATGCTGCCCCTTTACACAGCCTTGGCCGTGCTTCTATTCACGGCCCTTGCGGAGTGGCTCCATGCTCGGCGTATTCGGGCGGTCGGTCGGCTAGCGTTTGGGCCGGCGAGCCAAGCCCGGGCGTGGACCCGGCTGGTGCCTTGGCTCCGACCTTTGGCATTTGCGGCTTTCGCCTGGGGCTTAGCGGTGATGGTTGATTTACACTTTGCGGAGCAGGACGGGAAGAAGCCCTCCGCGAAGACACCCGCGCGCTTGATCTTCGTGGCCGACCTTTCGCCGAGCATGAAGCTGAAGGATGCTGGCTCCGATGGAAAACTGACCCGCCAAGAGCGAATCCGCGAATCTGTCGAGGGCGTTCTGATGCGCGTCGGCGGAGACTTGCGTTACGGCGTGGTCGGCTTTTATACCGATGCCCGTGCGGTGGTGATGGAGGCGCGCGACCCTGAGTTGGTGCGCAATGTTTTCAACGGCTTGCCCGTGCAGTTACTCATGCGCGGGGGCAAGACCGACCTCGGTACGGCGATCAACCATGCCTTAAAGGAAGTGGCTGACCTGCCGGAGGGCTCCGCTCGACTCTTAATCTATAGCGACGGAGACACCATCCCGCTCCAGCCCATCTCGGCGTTGCCGAAGTCCGTCAAGCAAGTGCTGGTATTAGGGGTCGGGAATCCCAATAAAGGTCTCTTCATTGATGGCCACCAATCACGGCAGGATCCAGAATCGCTGAACACTATCGCACGGTCATTGGGCGGCACCTATTACGATATCAACGAGAAGCACCTTTCTACGGAAGCGCTCGGTGACCTCGTGGTGAAGTCGCCCTTACCTAAGTCCGGCCTCGATCTTGAGCAGTGGGCGATGCTCGCCATGCTCCTGGGGTCGCTATTCTTAACCTTTGTGCCGGTAGTGTTGCAGTATTTCGGCACTGATTGGCGGGCGCAAGATGCCTTGGAGGGCGTGAGCCGATGAGAAAGTATTTCGTGTTGCTGTGGCTGCTCTGTCCGGTGGCCGTGCTGACTTACCATTTTAACTATGGGCAGGCGGAACTGGCCCGTGAGCTCGCCCGCGAACGGCTCGTCCATATCCGTGAACTGGAGCAGGCGAAGGACCCCGATTGGGATTTGATCTTAGGCGAGTATGATAAGGTCGTCGAACAGCTGCCGCCCAATGACCATCCGCGCGCGCGTCATCAGGTCCGCTTAGCCAAAGCCAAGGCCCGGCTCGAGATGCTCGACGTCGCGGGCACCTTGACGGACCTGACACAATTACTTTTTGAATCGGCCGCCGCGAGTGGCGAGGACGCGCCGACGACCCGGGCCATCCGCGAGACTCAAGGCAAGGCTTTCTATTATGCGACCTCGCTCTTGCGCTCCAGCGGTGCGACCGAGGACGAGTGGCGTCCGTTTGCGGAGCGGACTCGGCAAATCTTTCGTTACCTCGCCGAACACCAAGACGAGAGTGCGTTGGCTGAATACGAACAACGCGTCGAAAAAGAATTCCAAAAATCCGTCCGCACCCACCTCTCCCAATGAACCGATTGCTCCTCGCCACTAGTTTCCTTTGTGCCGCCGCTTCTGCTCAGGAGGCCGCCCCCGCGAACGTCGAAGGCATCAAGGGCGTCGAGCAGCGTGGCGCGCCCCGCGTAAAGCCCGTCGATGCCACGCAGGCCAAATCTGCTCAGTCGGTGCCGCAGCAGGCGCAGCCCATCGCTCAGCCCGCCAAGGCGATGGGGCAAGATGGTAAACCCGTTGAGCAAGCCGCCACGGCCGCCGGCCAGGGCGGTAAGCCTGTCGAACAAGCCGCCCAAGCCGCCGGCCAAGGTGGTAAGCCTGTCGAACAAGCTGCCGCAGCCGCCGGGCAGGGTGGTAAGCCCGTCGAACAAGCCGCCGCAGCCGCCGGGCAGGGTGGTAAGCCTGTCGAGCAAGCCGCCCAAGCCGCCGGCCAAGGTGGCAAACCCGTCGAACAAGCAGCCCAAGCCGCCGGCCAGGGCGGTAAGCCCGTCGAACAAGCCGCCACAGC
>CAITUF010000003.1 GCA_903895475.1 uncultured Opitutia bacterium
CATCGAGCCTGAGCAATCTAAGTACACCGCTACGTGCTGGGCCCGAATCGTCGCCCCCCATGACGGGCTTACCGACGAAGTGCCTTGCCGTGCCATGGGCACCGCCAAAGCCCATGCCCTTCCCCGCCCCATTACTAGCGGAAGCTAGGCCCTTGGCACCGCCTGCTGGCCCAGCGAGCGCACCGCTCACCGGCGGCAGGCTGGGGAGCGAGATGCTCGCATTCGCATTATTTACCGCCAAGCGCTGACGTGGCTGGAAGTTCGCCTTCGGCCGTGCCTTCACCGCGTGCTCAGCCGAGCCCGCCGCGGTCGAGCCCGACGCCGTCACAAAGACCGAGGGCCCTTCCTCGCGCGGCCGGGACGTTGGCGAACGAAACACAATCCAACACGCCGCCACGAGTAACCCGCCATGTACCGCCAAAGAGGCCAACAGGCTCGACCAAGTGCGGGTCTGCTGACGAGTGCGCGTAAAGGAGTCGTGATCCACGCCTGCGAGTGGACGCAACCGCACGCCAGCCACAAGGAGATGAACCTATGGTTCATTCCCTGAAGCTTAGCCCCGAGATTACCCTAAGGGCTTAGCGGGCGGGCTTGTAAGCCTTGGCGCCCGGGGGCTGCATAGCGGCGGGATCCGTCGAAATGGCCTTATCTCCAGCTGTAGCTGGATCGACCGGTTCGGGTGGAGGCTGACCACCGGTACGGAGCCAAGTCACCATCTTGATCTGGCCGCCGGAGCCCGTCGCGCACTTCGAAAGGAGTTCCTGCGGCTCGATATGAGTCGAGAACAAGTAGAGCCGAGGCCCCTTGCCATCGCGGGCATCGTTGAACGCCTTGAGCCATTCCTGCTCCCAGCGCTTTTCGTCGGGCTTGCGGCTGTCGGCCCCGCGCGCAATCGACGTGTTGATTCCGTCGTAGTAGACGATGGGGAAACCGCCACCCTGCACGTTCGAGTCCGCCTTCTCTCCCTTGATGCGGTACTGAGTCACGCCGTCTTGGAAGTCGGAGAACAAGACCAAGGCATCGTAGGCCCGCTCTTCCTTCATGATATCAATCCATGCACCTGCCGAGCCCTGCTTAAAGTTATCGTCGTACTTCTTGAGGATGGTCTTGCCCGAACCCGTTAACTTCTTCGGGTCGGTCTCGCGGGCTCCTGTCCCAGAGGAACGGACTGGCTGGCCCTTAAAACGCTTACCGCCCAGCACCAAACCATCCTGAGCAGTAATGAAGAGCCCATTGTACATGTAGACGTCGGCGTCCGGGAACTGCTTACGAATCTCCGATTCTACACGGTCAAGATAACCCGACATCGAGCCCGAGGCGTCCATGAAGACGGCGATGCGCTGCGCGAAAATCTTGGCGCCCATGACGGGGCGACCCACGAAGTTTTTCCCGTTGCCGACACCGACGCCCATGCCGGAACCAATCCCACCGCCGGAACCGCCACCAAAGCCCTTGGACGAGCCGCCGGACATCATGCCAGAAATCATCGAGGCGCTGCTCGAGGTAGGCAGTTCCGGCAGCGAAATCGTTGCGGTGGTGCTCTTAGAGGTGATGCGCGAAACGTTCTTAGCCAAGGCCTTCACATTCTTCGGCTTAATCTTCGTCTCGTAGTTCTTGGCCTTATCACCGGCCGAACCACCACCCGCTCCGGTCGCAAAGGCATTCGGATCTTTCTTAGACGACTCCTTCGTCACCGAGATGATTAAGAACGCGGCGATGAGGATGAGGGCCACGTGCACGCCCACCGAAACAATGAAACCCTCGCCGCCGAAGCGACTCCAGAAAGGCAACTGGCGGCGACCAGAACCCAAGGTCGAATCTCCTAACGGCAACTCCTCGGCCGGGGGCAGAGGCGGAGGCATGGAGGGAGGCAAAGAATCTGCGCTCTCCTCGGGGGGCGGAGGTGGGGGGGTATCGTCACTCATAGCCAACCACTAGATACTCTGATGCCAGGCTCTATCTTCAAACCCATTTTTCGTTGAGCCTGCTCTCGCTAGGACCTTTCCACGAATGCCCAAAAAAAGGGCTTGCGGCTGCCCCTGCCTGCCCTTCTTCTTCGCCTCCCACTGATTGCAGGGTGGAGCAGCCCGGTTAGCTCGTCAGGCTCATAACCTGAAGGTCGTAGGTTCAAATCCTACCCCTGCACCCAATTTTAAGTCGTTCTTGGTCAGTTAATTACCAAATAGGTATAATTACCTATGTTTTAGTCCTTGTCAGACCAGGGGCTTAATGAATGATATCCCGTATTAACTTTGTCCTACGGGGCAATGGGGTAAGTAAGATAAAGCAGTAAAAAACAGCCGGCTTGCATAGGGGTATGCAAGCCG
>CAITUF010000004.1 GCA_903895475.1 uncultured Opitutia bacterium
GCCTTATTGAGGGCCACTTCGTCGATGGGTTTGCCGATACCACCGGCGGCGACGATGAGCGCCTTGGAGTGGAGCACGCGGGCATTGTCGGCATTTGAAGAGCCAAAGACTGAGCCCACCCCCGCATGGCCAGAGCCCTCCACGACCACGATGTCTTTACCGTAGGCCGCACGGTCAAAAGCACGGCAGATGCGGTCCTTGAGTTGCGGGCCGATGACCTCGGGGTTCTCGAGGTAGTGCTTAGTGAACTCTGGTCCGATGGCCACGGGCGACATGGCGGAGATCGGGATATCGAGGTTGAAAAGTCCCTCGATGAGCAAGGTGTCTTCGTCGACTTGGTCATCGCCTGATTGGACGATGCGCTGGGCGATGGGTTTGATGTAGCCCACGTGTAGTCCCATCGTTTGCAGCGCCGCCGTGAGGCCGAGACACGTCGTCGTCTTCCCGTCGTTCATGCGCGTTGCCGCGACGAAGATCCGGCGCGTGTCGAGGTTCATCGGGCTCATTAGCAAGCCCGGGATGTTGTCGGCGAAGCGCTTCCGGATGGCCATGGTCAGGCAGCCGGTCCGTCCTTGAGGGTCGGGTAGAGGTAGGACTTATCGACGGCTTGGGCGGCGACGATGACAGCGGTACCGAAGATGTCGTGGGCGCTGGCACCACGGGAGATTTCCGCCGCTGGCCGTTCAAGCCCTGTAAGAATCTGGCCGTAAGCAGGGATGTCCGCGATGTGCTGGGCCATCTTCGAGGCAATGTTGCCGGAGTTCAGGTCGGGGAAAATCAGCACGCTGGCTTTGCCGGCGACGCTCCCCGTGACTTCCTTGGACTCCGCGGCAAAAGGGTTCAAGGCAGCATCGGCCTGCATTTCACCGTCGATGTCAGCGACGATACCGAGTTCACGGGCCTTGCGCTTTGCCATCTCGGTCGCCGCTTGGACTTTCTTGATGGAGGCGAGGCGCGCATTGGCGGAGTGCGTCGAGTAGGCGAGCAGGGCGACCTTGGGCGTCGTATTGGTGAGGTGGCCAGCGAGGCCAGCGGTAGTTACGGCGATATCGGCCAACTGTTCGGCGGTCGGTTCGGGGATGACGCCGCAATCGGCGAGGAAGAGGACGCCATCACAACCAAAGCGGGCTTCTTCGGATTCGAGAATGAGCATGGACGATACCGTTTCCACGCCGGCTTGCCGTGGCATCGTCTGGAGAATAGCGCGGAGGCCAGAGGCGGCATGGGTGGTGGCGCCAGAAATCAGGGCGTCGGCACCAGCCGTGGCCACCATGATGCACGCAAAGTAACTGGGGTTCTTGACCAACTCACGCGGGTCACCTTGCAGGTTGGTGTTGCCGTAGCGTTGGATGGATTCGAGCTTTTCGGCGAAGCTGGCGAGCTCGTCGCTACGTTCAGGCTCGATGACGCGGATACCTTCGAGGCTAATATTAAGGCGGGCGGCCGTGATCTTAATGCGCTGGCGGTCGCCGATGAGGATCGGTACGCCAAGCTTTTTGGTGACGAACTGGCGAGCGGCTTGGATGATGCGTGGGTCGGCGCCTTCGGGGAAGACGACCCGCTTCGGGTGGTTCTGGAGACGGGCGGAAAGGCGGGAAATTAAGGACATGGAAAGGGAGTCGGCACGGGGCCGTCAGTGGTTCTATTAGAGCCAAAAGCCGTGGCAGGGCGAGGCAGAAGGCGCTCACCTTGCGAACCGTTGTCCGAGAGTCACTTACCCGCTGGAGCGGGTGGCGTATAGGTGAAGGCGGGGAAGCCCTTGAGGGCCTGCTTAGTCTCGGCCGTCACGGGGTAGCCGAGCTTCGTGAAGAAATCAGCGACGTCCGCCTTGGCGGCTTGGCCATAGCGGATGACGAAGCTGTTCTGCTTGGAGGGAACATCGCCTGACGCCGGATTCTGGGCGTAGGATCGGAGTGTGCTGCGGATGGGTTCCCAGCCGTGGGCTTCGATGAGCACCATGAAGGGGGCTAACTGCTCGAACGCCCCCATGTTGGGAGGGTTAGCGAGGCGCTTGGCCATGTTGCCATGGAGGTCCTTGATTGATCCATGGCCTGTGCCGCGGGGAAGTCCGACCAGTTTCTCCATACAGTATAGCGAGAAGAGATTCACAGTTACCTCGGTCTGGCCAGGGAAGGTCCAGTCGGTGCGCTGGTGATTGTGGCCGAGCTCATGGAAGAAGCCCCAGTTGCCCTTGGTCGATAACTTTTGCAGATCGACGATATCGGCTTCACTGGGGTTGATGAAGCACATGAACGGGTAGCCTGAGTGCATGAAGCCGGCTGAGATTTGGATGTCGGGAACCACGCGTTCCGGGGCGAAGCGCTCGAGTGCGACGAGGTCGTCCTGCAGTTTCATCGCCTTATCCCACCACTCGGTGAGGGGCTTGGGGTCGGCAATCTGGGCAACGGTGCCGCGGCGAACGTGGAGGATGGCGTGCTTGGCGACAAACGTCACCCAAGGGGCGGGCGAATTGGCCAGGGACTGCTTCCAGCTTTCGGGCGTATCCTTGCCGAGTACATACGTCGGCATGGCAACGGCGTTGGCGAAGGCCAGACCTGGAGCGGCTTTGACTGGCTGGGCGGGGGCTTGGGCGGCTTTGCGTCCGGGGCCGGCTCCAGCGTTGCGGACTTGGATAAAGAGCTGCCCGCCGAAGGCGTTGGCGATCTTGTTCTCTCCGGGTTTTAGTTCGAAGGTCCGCGTGATGACGGGGAAGCGGCTCCATTTTTCGAGCTTCAGCAGGCTATCGCGGTGGCAGCCGACGACGATGCGGACCGTGCGGCCTTCAGGCAGGGACGGGGCGGTAACCGTGACGATCTCGCCGGGCGCGGCGTACAGTCCGGTTTCCTGCCAGACTTCGGGGCTCGTCGCGAGGTTGGGCGCGTTGCCGAGGGAGGTGTCCCAGCGGGAAACGAGGTTCGCATCGTAGGCCACGGTGCGCGTGACGCGTTCCTTGGCTTCGACCGCGCCCGGGAAATCCTTGGCCGCGGTGTGGGCGGTGACCTGCTCGGCCGGCAACGACATATAAGTTTGGATGCTCTTGTGTAGTTCGCTGCGGTCAGCCTCGACTGGCTGGACGAAGCCGGCCTTAGGCTTTGGGATGATGTCTTCAGGCTTGGTCGCCGCGAAGGCCGCGGAGGCGAGAAGGAGGAGGGTGCAGGTGCGGAGCATGGGGTTAGCGGGTAAGTTCGAGTTGGGTGAGCAGGGCGCCGGTTTCTGCGCCGAGGAGTCGTACGGTGCAGGCCTTGGGTGTGACCTTAAAAAGCATTGCGGTGCCTTGTTCTTTGCCGGTGGGCTTCGGTCCACCGCCGATGAGCACGGGGAAGGGTGGGGTGGAGGTCACGGTACCATCGCTGAATTGGCTATCCGCTGGGCTGGCCTTGAAGCGAACGGTCAGGGGTTGGTTCTTGGGCAGGAGTTTCCAGCCATGGTCATGGCCAGCGAAGGCCGCATCCACCTTGCCCTCCGCGAGGACTTCTGTCCATACCTTGCGAGCGTGTTCCGAGTTCCAGATGTTGTCGTTGAAGAGCGGGATGTGCGACAAGAAGAGCCGCCAGCGGCCTTGGGCGGCGGGTGAGGCCAGTTCGGAGCGCAACCAAGGCGTCTGGCGTTCGCGCAAGACGTTAAAAACCTCTTTCTTCTTTTCAAAGTCTTCCCCGGTGTCGGCGAACAGTAGGAACGCGGGTCCAGCGGCGAAGGCAAGGGTGACGTCTTGTTCGCCTAAAGGTGCGTCAGCCTGCAAGCGTGGAGCCACGAAGAGTCGAGCGAGTTGCGGGGCGAAGGGTCCGCGGAGGTCGTGGTTGCCGCGCACATACAGCATCGGTTTACGCGCAGCGTCCAGGCGGCGGACGAAGCCGTCAAGGGTCCGGAAGACGCGATCAGCCTGGTTCTTAGTCTGTGGGTCGTTCCAGCAGTCGCCGAGGAGGACGGAAAACTCAAAGCTGTCAGTCGGGACGTGCGTGAGGACGCGGTCGAGCGTTGCCAACTGGTCATGGACGTCGTTGAAGATCGCGAAGCGAAGCTCGGGCGCGGCTGGGTCGAGGGTCCGGAACTCCAGCCAGGGCCCAGCTTTACCGTCGATGATGACTTGGTAAGCACTCAGTCCGCCCGCAGGTAGGCCTTGGAGGCGGGCGGTCCAACGTGTCCAGGGTGTTCCGGGGATAGCGAGCGCTTCGGCGGTCAACGGTGCAGGGGCCTTGGCCTGCGGGTTCGCGGGCCGCACTTGAATGGCGACGTTCTTGGCGGTCTGGCTGACGAGGCAGACGGACATGGCGTCCGCTGCGGGGTGCTGGAGGTAGGGCCCGATGTGCACAGGCAAGGGTTCCTCCGGCACGTTCTGTGCCGAAAGCATGGCGACCATCAGCCAGATCATTGCCAGGGCGGGGAAGCGAAGCACGCCGGTATGCAAGCCCTTAGCGGAGGGGTTTAAAGCGCAAACCCGCTATTGAGCGAAACATCTCTTAACGGAAGACCACCGTCTTGTGGCCCGCCAGTAGGACGCGGTCTTCGACGACGGCACGGAGGCCGCGGGCGAGGACGACTTTCTCGATGTCCTTGCCGAGTTGCACCATGTCTTCGGGGGTATCCGAATGGTCGACGCGAATCACGTCCTGTTCAACGATGGGGCCTTCGTCGAGCTCGGGGGTTACAAAGTGACAGGTCGCACCGATTAATTTCACGCCGCGGCGGTGTGCTTGGTGGTAGGGCTTGGCGCCAGCGAATGACGGCAGGAAAGAGTGGTGAATATTGAGAATCTTCCCGGCGAAGTTGCGACAGAGTTCTTCGTCCAACACCTGCATGTAGCGTGCGAGCACGATGAGGTCGGCTTTTTCGTCGCGGAAGATCTGCTCCATGCGGCGATAGGCGGCGTGCTTGTTCTCCGGCGTCACGGGGACGAAATGGAAGGGGATGCCGTGGGCTTCCACGACCTTGCGGTGGGCTTCGTGGTTGGAGACAACGCACGGCACGATGAAGCGGAAGTCCTGGGAGACCTGCCGCGCGAGTAAGTCGTAAAGGCAGTGCTCTTGCTTGGAGCAGAGAAGGATAACGCGGCGTGGTTTGTCTGAGTCCGACAGCGTCCACTCCAGGCCAAACTGCTTAGCCAAGGGGCTGAAGTGCTGGCCGAAGGCCTCGGGCGGGAAATCCAGGGACGAGGCCTTGATCTCCATGCGCATAAAGAAGCGCGCCAGTTCGTGTTCCGTGTGCTGGCTGGCTTCGGTGATCCAGCCCTTGTGTTGGGCCACGAACGACGAGACCGCTGCCACGATGCCAGAGGCGTCGGGGCAGGAGAAACTCAGGGTCAGCGTGCGGTCCATGCCGGAGGATGGCCACGGGGGCGGCCCCGCGTCAAGACCGCGTCCTTATTGGGCGTTCGTGGTCTGGTTATCGCCTTGCGCCTCGTCTTTGCCGGCCATGGCCTCGTTCTTGGAGCCGAAGAGGGTAGACTTTGCGGGCTTAGCACCAGGCTTAGTCGGCGGGAAGTTGGCGGGCAGCCACGGCTTGAGCGGCGTGAGCATCGTCTTCATCGAGTCGGTGTACGGCCAGCCGAAGTTCGCGAAGTAGGGGCCGAGGTTGGCGCCCGCTTCCTGAGACCACGTCCGTACGAAGATGTCCTTCTTACGTTCGTCGGAATCATGTTTCGAGAGCGCCCCAAGGGCTTCTTTGATCTTCTTTTCTTCCTTAAAGATTTCGGCGAGGCGAGTCTCGGCCGCGGCTTTATCACCTTCCTTCTTCTCCCGAACGGCCGCTTTGATTTTCAGGTCAAGCTGGTGTTTCTCCTTATCGAGGGCTTCCTGTTGCTTTTCCACTTCACGCCCGGCAATCCCCAGATTCTTCTTCACCATGCCATCAGCTTTCTTGATGTCCTTGCGGTCGCTGAGCTCGGCGAAGGTCTGCTGCAGGCTGATCCAGCCGAACTGCTTCACGGGGTGGTAGTACTGGGAAAGTAGGTGGAAGGCTGAGTCGGCATGGGCCTTCGGGTCGAGCGCCATTTCGGCGGCCATCGCGGCCATGTCTTCACCGTGGCCATCGCCGAGTTTTTTACCGGCAATCTTCTCCATGCAGTATAAGGCGAACAGGTTGCAGGTGACCTCGGTGTAGCCAGCGTAGGTCCAGAGGCTCGATTGGTGGTTGTGGCCGAGTTCGTGAA
>CAITUF010000005.1 GCA_903895475.1 uncultured Opitutia bacterium
AGAACTCCTTGGTCAGGCCGGCCCACTTCTTGTCCATGGTGCCGATAACCTGACCGGAGCCATCGACGAGCTCACGTGTCCAGCTCAGCCACTTCCCGCTAAAGCTGCCTACTGGGCGCTCGTTAGCATCCTCCACGAGGAGCTCACGCTTGAATGAAATGAACTTGGTGCGGAGTAGGCCCAAAAAACGCCCTTGGCCATCGTACACGCTCAGACGGGTCCGCCAGAAGGTGAACGGCTTCTCGATCCGCAAGGCGACCGTCTGGCCATCGGCTTCATAGACGATAACTTTGGTCGGTAAGATCTTCTTGTTGATTAACAGCCGGAGCCACGCGGCTTTGGGTTCTTCCTTAGCAAGGCCGAGCTGCGCACCGGTGACGGGATCCAAGAGGTCGTAAGCATCTGTCAGCTTCATGAAACCGACGTGCTCGCGAATGAAGAAAGTCGAACGATTCAGTAACGACGGAAGGGGCGGCGGCATTTCTTGCATGCCAACTTCTCCCAAGAACCCCTCCCCTCGTCCAGCGTGAACCGCCTTAGAACGCCACGTCGACTTCGTAGACATCGCCCGGCCGGCGCGCGATGGCCTCGATGCGGAAGCCATTCGGGTCGGGGATAATTTCCGCGAGGTCGAAGGACCGCACAGAAGCTGGTAAGCCTTCAAAGATCAGGGTGAAGACATGCGGCTTGGTATAGTCGAGCTTCGTCCAATGCGGGTAGAGCGAGATCTTCTCAAAGGACAGCAGGCGGCTAGTATGGCTCGAATCGCGATCAAGGAGGAAGGTGCTCTGCCAGACGCGGACCATTTCAGTGGTGTATGCCGGGATGCGGACGTGCACGACAACGGGCTCGATCGGCTGAACCGAGGTTTCCTCAGCCGTCTCCGGCCGCACCGAGGTCGTGGTCTCCGCTGCAGGGCTCATCTGCGCAACCTATGAAACCCTGGTCAGCAGGCAAGCGGGGGCTTACCTGATTAGCCCGTTGACTCCCTCCCCTTCCGAAAGCGAAATAGGCGGCATGGATAACGGCTCAACAGATAAACCAAGTCTCACGGGGGCGGAACGCAGCAAGCTGCGCAGCCTCGCGCAGACCCTCGACCCTAAGGTCTTCGTGGGCAAGGCCGGCATTAACGAGGGCATCGCCAAACTTCTCCTCCAGGCCTTCGAGAAGGCCGACCTCGTGAAGGTTCGGTTCACCGCCGAGCGTGACGTGATGGAAACCCAGATGCAGGAGCTCGCCCGGCTAACTGGCAGCGAGGTCATCGGTAACGTCGGGCGTACGGCGACTTTCTTTAAGTTAGCTGAGGTCGCCGAAGACGACGGCGAATAAACGATGGACGCCGCCAGGTTCCAGTCGCAGCACGACTCCCTGATCCAGGCCGCGGAATTGGCTTTGCGCACCCTGACGCCGGCCGCTGAGACGCGCCCAGCTCGCCTCCACGCCGCCATGCGCTACTCGCTCGAGGCCGGCGGTAAGCGACTGCGCCCCGTCCTCTGCCTCGCCGCCGCCCAAGCCTTCCAGCCTAACGCCGACGCCCGCCATGCGGCGACCGCCCTAGAGTGCATTCATACGTATTCCCTTATCCACGACGATTTACCGTGCATGGATAACTCGGACCTCCGTCGGGGGCGTCCGTCGTGCCACAAAGCGTTCGACGAAGCGACTGCCCTGCTCGCCGGCGACGCCCTACTGCCGCTGGCTTTCGCACTACTGGCGCAAGGCTACACCGATCGCCCCGAACTCGCCCGGTGCCTGGTGGCAGAGCTCGCGCACGCTGCGGGCTCCACACTCCTCGTTGGCGGGCAGACCGAAGATATGGGCGGACTCGCCGCGGGCGCTGATGCGGAGCGCCTCGAATTCATCCTCCTCGGCAAGACGGCCGCGATGCTCAGCGCCCCGCTCGCCATGGGTGCACTGATCGGCGGAGCCTCCGCGGCAGACGTCGAGCATTGCCGCCTCGCGGGTCGGGCCGCCGGAATCGCTTTCCAGTTGGTCGATGACCTCCTCGATGGCTCCGCCAATACCGCTCAGCTTGGCAAGCCCGTGGGTGCCGATGCCCAGAACGGGAAGTTCACCTACCCCAGCCTGCATGGCATCCCGGCCACGCAGGCCCGTATCCAAGCACTGACGATCGAAGCTAATACGCACCTTGCCGCATGCCAAGGCGACACGGCTTTCCTGTGCGCTTTGATCACGCGCATGGCCAGTCGCGACCGCTAAGCGGCGCGGGTTAGTCGTCCGTCCGGAGCACCGCCGAGGGGAGTTGCTCCGGCAAAGAACCGTAGTAAGTCCCTAGCCATAACCGCCAGGCGAACGCATGGATAAACGGCGGCACGATGAGCGCCGTCGCCGCGGCGATCTTCATTGCCGTGAGCCCACTGACCCAACCCTGACTTAAGCAGAACAAAAGAATCGGGAGGACACCGAAAGCCGTCAGCCCGTAGTTCCAAACGATGGCCCCGAGGAAGAAACCTTCCTTCCGCCGGAGTACCATACCACAGTGAGCACAGGCCGCTGGCGTATTCGAGAAGCGACGCCAAAACCCTTTGACCGCCATCGGGCGCACGGGCTGACCGCAATCAGGACATTGCCCGCGCACGCACCGAAGGAAGATGTCAGGTCGGAAAGCCACGAGCTAATCTTAAGTCCTGGGCGACCTATGTAAAGCAAAGGGCCGGCTTCCTTGCGGAAACCGGCCCTTGTGTGCGGTCTAAGGTCGCTTATTCAGCAGCCGTCTCACCCACCTGGAAGCGGGAGAAGCGAACGACCGAGACCTCTTCACCGACCTGCTTGGAGAGTTCGGCGAGGAGTTGGGAGACCTTCTTATCTGGGTCACGGAAGAACGGTTGTTCGAGCAAGCAAACATCGGCGAAGTATTTATCAACGCGGCCGGAGATGATCTTCTCGATATTCGAAAGCTGCGCCTTCTTGCGAGCCTCGGAAGCGACGAACTGCTTTTCAGCAACCACGATACGCTTTTCAAGTTCGGCAATGACCTCAGCGTTCTTAGCTTCCTGCTGTTCGACCAGCTGGCCCTTATAGTCTTCGATCACGCGCTTGCACTCTTCGATCGCCTTATCGGCTTCCGACTTAGTGAACTCGAGAGCGATTTCGCGCTCCTTAGCGACGACTTCAGCGGAAACTTCCTCACGACGAACGAAGCGGCCGTTATTGGCCACGACCTGCATCGCCATCTGGCGTGCGAAGTCAGCTACATCGGCGTGCGAAGCACCCGCAGCGGACTTCGTCGAGAGCTCGATGAGGACCGCAATCTTAGCACCGGTGTGGACGTAAGCGGAGACGCGACCGTTACCGGAAGCGGCAAACTTGAGCACGCGGGAGACCTTGAGGTTCTCGCCGATTTTGGTGACCTGGTCGTTAAGGTAGTCGTTTACCTTACGGGAAGCGTCGGCGTGGTAGGGCTGGTCGAGCAGGTTGTCGACACCGTGCACAGCCGCTTGACCGACGAGGTCCTTGGCGAGGGCGACGAAGGCTTCGTTCTTGGCGACGAAGTCGGTTTCGCAATTGAGTTCGAGGAGCGTCGCGGACGAACCGGAGGCCTCGACCTTAACGGCGAACATCCCTTCGCTGGCCTTGCGGTCAGCCTTCTTGTTGCGCGTCGCGATCCCCTTAATGCGGAGGATTTCGACGGCCTTTTCCATGTCAGCATTGGCCTCGGTGAGGGCCTTCTTGCAATCCATGAGACCCGCGCCGGTACGCTGGCGCAGCTCGTTGACCGTCTGGGCGGTGATAACGGACATGGCGAGATTACTTAGTGGTCTTGCGCGGACGGACAGCCTTGACGCCGCCCTGGGCTACTTCGCCTTCGGAACCTTCGGAGGCCTTCAACAGCTCATCGGAAATGGTGACTTCAGGCTGAGCGTTCTCGGTGGTTTCACCACGGGATAGAGGGGTCACGGTCTTGCGCGGGTTAGCGTCGACCTTACGGCGAGCCTGACCGTTCTGAACGGCCTGCGTGAGGACTTCGACCACGAGGCGGATAGACTTAGCGGCGTCATCGTTACCTGGGATCGGGAACTTGAGGACCGAAGGGTCGGAGTTCGAGTCGCAGAGGCCGATCACCGGAATCTTGAGGCGGTTGGCCTCTGCGACGGCGATGGCTTCGTGCTTGGTATCGATAACAATCATCGCGGTAGGGAGCTCGCGGTATTCGAGGAGACCTTCGAAGTTGCGCAGCATACGGGACATCTCGCGACGGACGGCGGCGCCTTCTTTCTTGTGCATCTTAGCGAGGGAACCGTCCTGCTCCATCTTCAGGTAGGTGCGGTAGGACTCGAGCGACTTCTTAATAGTCGTGAAATTAGTGAGCGTACCACCGAGCCAGCGGTTAACAGCGAAAGGCATACCGGTCGCCTTAGCGGCAGCGCGGACGACTTCCTGAGCCTGAGGCTTGGTCGCGACGAAGAGCACTTCCTTGCCCTTGGCGGAGATGTCTTCGAGGTAAGCAGCGGCGGCGGCGAGGCACGCGTGCGACTTCTCGAGGTCGATGATCGACACGCCATTACGGTGGTCGAAAATAAACGGACGGGATTTAGGATTCCAGCGACGGGTCTGGTGGCCGAAGTGCACGCCAGCGTCGAGGAGGTCTTTTACGGTGATGTTCATGGTATTTTTAGCTCCGTATCCCGCTTCTTGCCGAAGGAGAGGACATTGGATCAGGTGTAGTTAACTGCAGTTTTGATTAGGATGTCGGAAGCAATCGGCGGTAGCTTCCAACGGTGGAATGGGTTTTCAAACACCCCCACCCCCCTCTGGCAAGGGAAAAAGGGGTGTTTTGGGCTGACAATCCAGAAGGGGGAGGCACTTTCCGTAGTTCATGTTGTGGGCCTACCGCATCCTCTTCCTCCCCCTCCTGCTCCTGGCCTCGCCGTATTATTTGTGGCGGATGGTCCGCCGCGGGGGGTATGGAGCGGGTTTTAGCCAGCGACTCGGCTTCCTCCCTGCCCTCCCTGCCCACCCCAAGCGCGTCTGGATACAGGCGGTCTCGGTCGGTGAAATCGAGGCCATCGGCCCCCTGCTCAAGGAACTGAAGGCGTCCGGCCAAGTCGACTTGGTGCTGACCACGACGACTAGCACCGGCTACCGCTTAGCCCGCGAGCGTTATGCCGAGGTCTGCTCCTTCATCGGCATCTTCCCTTTAGATTTCTGGCCCTGTAGTGCCTTGGCCTATCGCCGCCTCCAACCCAGCGCCATCGTCCTAACGGAGGGCGAGCTGTGGCCCGAACACTTGGGGCAAGCACGGGCGCGCAAATTACCGACGCTCCTCATCAACGCTCGGCTCTCCGATCGTTCGTTCGCGCGGCATCAGCGATTCAAGGGAGCGAGTCGTGGCTTGCTCGCTGGTTTCACTTGGATTGGTGCCGGCAGTGAAGAAGATGCTCGCCGCTTAATGTCACTCGGTGCGGAACCCGCTAATATCGACGTGACCGGGAACTTGAAATTCGATGTGGCGTCCGATGGTCCACTCTCGCTGGGCGAACGGCTCGTGCTGCGACAGGCGTTGGGCTTCGACGGCTTGGAACGTAGCCTCGTGCTGCTGGGTTCGTCGACCTGGGAAGGCGAAGAGGCACTCCTGCTTGAAGTGGTGAAGACGCTGCGCAGCGAAGGTATCGATGCACGCTTACTGCTCGCCCCGCGTCACGCGGAACGCCGCGAAGCGCTCGTCCGCTTGCTCGCTGCTAGTGGACTCTCCTTTCATCAACGCTCGACGCAAGGCACCACCGCCCCCGTCGGCACCGTGGTGCATTTCGCCGACACGACGGGCGAACTTCGCCAGCTAACGCGGGCCGCCGACCTTGCCTTCACCGGTAAGAGCCTCGCCCCGCACGACGGCGGCCAGACGCCCGTCGAATGCGCTGCCGCAGGCGTCCCAGTGGTCTACGGACCGCACATGACGAATTTTAAAGCCATCTGCCAAGGGCTCGAACGGGTCGGTGCTGCCCGTAAGGCCGCTCATGCCGCCGACACCCTGACCACCCTGCTCGCTTTAGCGCGCGACGCCGCAACCCGTACCCGCATGGGTCAAGCCGGCCAAGAATGGCACGCGTCCAATCGCGGGGCCTCGCACCGGACCGCTCAAGCCATCATGGCTCAGCTGCGGTAGGCGTCGCGCAGCTTAATGACCTCGTCGCGTAAAGCGCCACCGAGGATAATCTGCCGCGCCAAGGCTGCCCCCGCCGCGGGATTCTGGACGACGTTAGCGACCCACAGAGCCGTCCCCGCACTGAGGCACAGGGTGTCCAAGAGGCCGTCGGAAACTCCGCCCACCAAGAGGTCGGAGAACATCACCAAGTTCTCTTCCGGGCTGCCGCCCCGCAGGTCGGCGACCGTGCATTGCGTGAACCCAAAATCACCGGGCAACCACGTGGCGTCAATGTGGGCCAATTCCCCGCAACCACGCACGCGCACCGGACCAGCCGTCGTGACTTCATCCATACCGCCGCCCGCGACGGTGTGCGTGACGAGGCCACGCTTGACGCCCAGCTCCTGCAAGGCAGCGGCCAAAGGCTCCACCCAGCGGACGTCATAGACACCGACTAACATATACGCTGGTTGGGCGGGATTGATGAGCGGACCCAGCACATTGAAAATCGTCTTGGTCCCGCTTTCGGCGATCTTCTTACGGACGCTCAGGATGGCCTTGAAGGCCGGATGAAAAGCAGGAGCGTAAAGGTAACAGAAATTCGCTTCGTGCAGTGCCTTGCGCAGTTGGTCAGCGTCTGCTTCCAGCACGACGCCCAAGGCGGCGAGAAAATCAGCGCTCCCGGACTTCGAGGTGATTGAACGATTGCCGTGCTTGATGACCGGTACGCCCGCGGCGGCCACGATGAGTGCGCTCGCCGAAGAAATATTAAAACTGCCCGAGCGGTCGCCACCGGTACCGACAATATCAATCGCCCGGGCGGGTACGTCGCCGAAGTCAATCTGCCGAGCCAAGCCACGGTAGACCTGAGCAAACGCCGTGACCTCGGTCGCAGTCTCACCCCGCGTGGCCAAAGCCAGCAGGAAGGCTTCTTTGGCGGCATCGGGGACATCCGCTGCGACCATCGCGGCCGCCGCCGTAGCCGCCTCGGCGGGCGCCAAGGAACGTCCGGCCACGAGGGCTTGGGTGAGGTTAGGCAGGTCCATGGCACGATTAGCCACGGGACAAGGGGTCGGGACAAGGGGAATTTATCCGACAAGGGGTTTGCATCCCCTAGTTTCCTACCCATCGTAAACCCATGCACGACGGCGACCAGCCTCAGGGCGACTTCGACGGTTCCGGCAATGCCTCTTGGGGCGAAGCCGACTGGGCGGGCTACCTGTTGCGTAATGACCACGAGGTCGGCCGCTTCCTATCCTACTATAACGAGGTCAAGCCCCTCCCTGACCGCCTCGACATCTCCGCTCGACGCATGGGCTGGGAAAATGCGGACTGGGGTCCAGGCGACCCTCCGGACGACGTGACGGACGAAGATAATGACGGCCCCGACCTCCCCTACTGTATCCACCAACACCCGGTCTATATCGTGGCGCGGGCTTTGGGCATCCAGTTGACCGTCTGCTTCCGAAAACTCTGTCAAGATTCCGGCTTAGCCATCAACGCGCTCACCGCCGCCGACCTCATGCACTCCTTCTGGGATGTGGAGCACCAGATGATCATGGCCATCAACGCCACGGACACCGGTGATATGTCCCTCGCCTTGGTCCACATGAAACGTGGTCTCTCGGCCATTAACTATTCCATCGGCCTGCTCGCACAAATTCCAGACGAAGCCCGGTTGAGCTCCGCCGAAGCTACCAGTGAACTGGAAGCCACGCTCTTCGACCTCCGCGAGATCTGCCTCCGCGTGATGGCCGACTGTCGCTGGGACGGCTCGAAGAACTAGGCCCTAAGCCTTGTTCTGGTCGCCGCGGCTCATGTGCTGAATGAGGCGGTCACTGAACTCCTTGGCGGAGTCGTGTCCCATCCCACGCAAGGCCTGCACCATGGCAGCCACTTCGACGAGGCGGGCCATATCGCGGCCCGGCCGCACTGGAATCGTCATATGCGGGACCTTACGGCCGAGGATTTCGAAGGTCTCGACCTCCAAGCCTGAGCGCTCTTCGTCCATCCCTGGCTGCCAGAGTACGAACGTGACGACGAGATCGACGCGCTTCTCACGACGGACGGAACGGACCCCGAAAATCGAGGCGATATTAATGATGCCGATACCGCGGCATTCCATATAGCCGCGGTTCAGTTCCTTCGAAGTACCCTGTAACTCACGGTCACCGATAAGGGTAACGATGACAAAGTCATCAGCGACCAAAGAATGTCCGCGTTCAATGAGCGCCAAAGCGCATTCACTTTTCCCGACGCCCGAGGCACCCCGGAGCAGGACGCCGACGCCACGGATATCGACCAAGGTCGCATGCAGGTTCGTACGCGGGGCAAACTTTTCTTCGAGGAGGACGGTGGCTTCGGCCGAGAAGTCCTTCGACTTTAACTGCGTACGAATAATTGGGATATGATGCTTGTCAGCTAGGCGCTTCAGCAAGGCGTCCACCTCTAGGCCGCGTGAAACCACGACAGCGGGAACCTTCTTCGAGAACACGTCATCCACGAGTTTCTCCCGCACGCTGTCGGGCTGGTCGGCGAGGTAAGCCATTTCGCCGGCACCGAAAAGCTGCAGGCGGCGATTCGCAAATTCCTTAAAATAGCCAGTGACCGCCAAGGCCGGGCGATTGATGGACTTCTCCGAGATAACGTTGTCGAGGCCGTCGGCGCCCGCGAGGAGTTCCATCTGCAACATGTCTCGAAAGGTATCGAAGAACTCCCGGACCGAAACGGATTCCGGGCGGGTTTCAGGAGCGAGGTCGGACATGGCGGGTTAGAGTTTAAAGCCTTCGCCTAGGTAGTGACGGCGGCTTTCAGGATCATTCACGATATCCTGCGGGGTGCCGGAGACAAGCACGCGTCCTTGGTGAATAAGGTAGGCCCGATCCACGATTGAGAGCGTTTCCCGCACATTATGGTCAGTAATCAGGACCCCGATGCCCCTTTCCTTGAGGCGACGGACGATGGATTGGACTTCTGCCACGGAGATGGGATCAACCCCGCTAAAGGGTTCATCCATCAATAAAAAGCGCGGGCCCGTGGCTAAGGCGCGGGCGATTTCCAGTCGGCGACGTTCGCCACCGGAAAGCGTGAAGGCGGGCTGACGGGCGAGGCGTTCCAAACCAAGGTCGGCCAATTGCTGTGCCGTCCGGGCCTGGGCCTCGCGACCGGGAAGGTTCAAGGTCTCCACCACGGCCATCACATTATCCCAGACTGAAAGTTTGCGGAAGATGGAGGCCTCCTGCGGCAGGTAGCCGAGGCCAGACTTCGCGCGCTGCCACATCGGCATCTCGGTAATATTACGACCGTCGAGAAACACCTTGCCAGCGGTCGCGGGAATCAAGCCTACGACCATGTAGAATGTGGTGGTCTTGCCGGCGCCGTTCGGGCCAAGCAAACCCACAATTTCGCCAGCCTTGAGTTGCAGGCTGACATTTTGCACAGCGACCTTCGGGCCGTAGTGCTTGGCGAGCGACTCGACGCGGACCACGCCCTTTTCGCTGGTGTCTACCATGGTTAAATGAGGAAGCCCTCAGCGTCCTTTGTCGAGGCTTTTGACCTGCGGGAGCGTGAAGTCTTGGCCCAGGAAAATCTTCGGCCGGACGACCTGGCCAGGCAGGTTGGGGTCGGGAGCTTGGTCCATGCGCCAAATCCGCTTCTTCATGTCGTAAGTGATTTCCTTGGCGGGAATGCCCTCCCTGCCCTGCGCATCGCGGATGCGGGCATCGCCAAAGAGTTTGGCCTCACCGGTCTCCGGCCGGACCTCCAGCGTGCGACCATAGGCTGTCGTGCCACCCGCTAAGACATTGACGTTACCCCGACCGACGATGAGCCGGGCGGATTGCTTCCCCTTAGCATCGGGCTCAGCCAACCCTTCGAGGAGGTCACAAGTCGCGTCTGTGCCTTCGGTACGCATCCCCACAGCGCCACGGAGGAAGAACTTTGTCATCTTAGGCGTTGCG
>CAITUF010000006.1 GCA_903895475.1 uncultured Opitutia bacterium
CTGATAGGAAGCGGTCGGAAAGTTATCGACCAACGGGCCTTCCACTTCAATCCAGCGCATCACCAAACCAGGCTGGCCGTCTTGCTCGGCCAACGGATTCTGCCAGCGGGTCGCCCCCGGACGAGAGCGGAAGAAACGGACCGCATCGACTTGAATCGATTCGCCGGCCATCAATTGCACATCCAGGTTCGCGACGGTGACATCAGGATTAAGGTCAATATTACCAATCCGCCGCATCACGCGCGGAGGGGTCAACGCATACACGGTAATAGGCTCCGGCCGGCGGCCCTTGGAGATTTGATCAAGATTCGGAATGAACCATTTCTTGGGCTCACCCGGGCCGACCCAAACAGAGTGCCCACAGAGCTTGATCTTATAACGGCCCGAAATCGGCGCCTTGAAGGCCGAAAACTTTGGTTCGATCGGCTCATAGGCACTGGCGACCACGCCCACGCCCTCGAGTTCGCGCTGTGCAGCGTTGGCCTTACCAGCGGTCGTTGGCGCCTTGCCTGCCCGCACTTCTGGCTGCGCCACGTAGCCCAACGTCGGGAAAGTTGCGCGCTCGGGGGCTGTATTAAAAACCGAATACTTCATCGGACCCGTGTAGCTCCCTTGATCGCGGGCATAGTAACGCTTGGTAACCACTGGCAGTTTTTCGGCCGAGGCCACTAAGACCTGCCGCAACGCATCTTCAGCGGTACTGATGTAGCGGGCTAGCTGCACGTGCGAGACATCGAGGGCTTCGCCTGACTTATTAAAGCGGTGGGCCTCCGTGTCTTCCGGCAAGGATTCACGCAGGTCGAGCCACGGCGCCCGCAGGAGGTCGCGTAAGGTGTTCTCGTATTCGAAGCGATTGAGCCGACGCTTCACGGTGCGGCCCTCCGACTGAATACGCGTGTCCTCGGCGACCCGTAACTTCAGCCCCAGTTCCTTGAGATAGTTGGCGGCGGCCGCCGTATCGGGGCGAGGCTTCTTCACGGGAGGCATCTCGCCGGACGCGATCTGGTCGTAGACCTTGACCCATTGCGCCATGACCTGCGGATTCGTAAGTTCAGGCTTCAGTGCCGTGAGATCGAAACCGCCCTTCTTGGTCTCGGCGTCGTGACACTCCACGCAGTGCTTCTCGAGTAACGGCGGCAAGGCCGCGGCCGCCGGGGAAACCAAGGCGGAGACGAGGAGGAGACGGGCGAAAGACTTCATTAAAAGGTAGATTTAAGACAGGGGGAATCCCTCGAGGTTTCCAAGGGAATAGGGTTATTCCTCAGGCCTAAATAAGGCCTTTAAACCACGGAATGGGCCTTAAACCAAAGGAGTGGACGTACCCGCTGACCTGCCCTGCCTGTAGGCATGCTCGCCGTCCTCCGTTCTGCCGCCCTCGTCGGGGTGGAAGCCGTCCCCGTCGAAGTCGAGGTCAACACGGGCGAGCAAGGCGAACCGCGCATCGAGATTGTCGGCCTACCGGACACCGCGGTGAAGGAATCCGAAGACCGAGTGCTATCGGCTATGATGAATACCGGCCTGCGCACCCATGAGACCAAGACGACCGTGAACCTGGCGCCAGGCGACCTCCGCAAGGAAGGGGCGATGTACGACCTCCCCATCGCGGTCGGGATGGCGGCGGCCACCAGCCAAATCCCCAAGGACAAGCTCCCCCACTACCTAATCGCCGGCGAGCTCGGCCTCAGCGGCGGCACGCGGGCGGTGAAAGGCGGCGTGGCCATCGCAATGTTGGCGAAGCGGCTGGGGCTTAAAGGCGTCATCCTCCCCCGCCCTTCGGCCGAGGAGGCCGCCCTCGTCGATGGCATCGAAGCCATCGCCATTGATTCACTCGATGGGGCGTTACGTTTTCTCTCCGGCGACGCACGCTATCTCCCCCTGCCACCTGCGGCCAACCCGTTCCTGCTCATGGGGCCGACGGAGGGACCAGATTTCGCTGACGTCAAAGGTCAACTCAAGGTCCGGCGGGCCGTCGAGGTCGCCGCGGCCGGCGGCCATAACCTGCTCATCCTCGGCCCCCCGGGCTCGGGCAAATCGCTGATTGCGAAACGCATCCCGACGATTCTACCGGCCCCCGACGCCGAGGAGTTCCTCGAGATTCTTTCGGTCTACTCGGCTGCGGGCATGAAGTTAGGCGACGTTACGCGCCGCTGGGAAAGACCCTTCCGCTCGCCGCATCATACGATCAGCGATATTGGCCTGATCGGCGGTGGTGCGATGCCGGGGCCAGGCGAAGTCTCACTCGCCCACCACGGCGTACTCTTTCTCGACGAGTTGCCGGAGTTTCGCCGCTCGGCGCTCGAGGTCCTCCGCCAACCCTTAGAAGACGCTTGCGTCACCGTCTCGCGGGCGGCGGCTAAGGTCACCCTGCCCGCACGGTTAATGCTCGTTGCGGCGATGAACCCCTGCCCCTGCGGGCACCTCGGTGACCGTCTTAAAGAATGCCGTTGCACGACCGCCCATATCCGCCGCTACCGCTCCAAGATATCTGGGCCATTACTAGACCGCATTGATATCCAAGTCGAAGCGCCCGCACTCACCATCGAGGAACTTAGGCATGCCCAGCCCGGCGAGCCGTCCGCGGCCATGCGCGCACGGATTGAAGCTGCCCGCGCAATTCAACGGCAGCGCTTCGGGGGACGGATGCGGGCCTGCAATGCGGTCCTCGCTGGCCAGGAACTCCGCACCCACTGCGCCTTGGAACGCGCCCAAGGAGACCTCCTCCAGCAGGCCATGGAAAAGCTGGCCCTTTCAGCCCGGGCCTATGACCGCATTCTGCGGGTAGCCCGCACCATTGCCGACCTCGCGGCGGCGGACCGCATCGCCACCGAACACCTCCTAGAAGCCATTCATTACCGCTCATTAGACCGCGGGTAAAAACGCTCGCAGACGCTGGGGATTTCCATTCATTAACGGCTTCCCCATGAAGTCCTCCCTCCTCCGCACCCTGTTCGCTTCGGTGCTGACGGCCCTCGCTGCCGTCGCCTCCGCCGCTGAGCCCATCAAAGTCCTCATCATCGATGGCCGTAATAACCACGACTGGGTCCGCACGACCGAGTCCTGCAAGGCTACCCTCGAAGCCACGGGCCGCTTTAAGGTCGATGTCTCTACCGCCCCGGCAGCCTTCGCCAAGCCTCAGCCCGCCAAGCCCAAGGCCGGCGACGCCGAAGGCAAGAAGACCTACGACGAAGCGCTCAAGGCCTGGAAGAAGGAAGAGTCCGACTACAACAAGGCCCACGCCGGTGACTGGGATAAGTGGTCGCCGAAATTCTCGGCCTATGCCGTCATCGTCAACAACTACAACGGCCCGGAATGGGGCGCGGCCATGAAGGACGCCTTCACTGATTTCGTCGTTAAGGGCGGCGGCCTCGTCAACGTCCATGCGGCGAATAATTCCTTCACGGGCTGGGATAACTTTAACGAGATGATCTGCTGCGGTTGGCGCGGTGCGACGTTCGGACAACGTATTGCGGTCAATGACGCTACGGGTAAGGCCGTCGCGGTCGCCGAGGCGGACGAAAAGATTAAGACCAAGGGCTTCGGCTCCGGCCACGGCCCCAAGCACGCGTTCACCCTTAAGGCCCGCGACGCCGCCCACGCCGTCATGCAGGGTATCCCCACCGAATGGCTCCACGCCTCCGATGAACTCTACCACCGCATGCGCGGCTCGCCCGACCACATGGAGGTCCTCGAGAGTTCCTTCTCGTCCGAGAAGTTCGGCGGCACCGAGATGCACGAGCCGATGGTCTGGTGGGCCAAGTTCGGCGAGGGCCGCGTGGTGACGACCTCCATGGGGCACCTCATGGCCAGCGACAAGACCTTCGACGCCCTGCACTGCGTGGGCTTCCAGACCATCCTAGCCCGCTCGACCGAATGGGCCGCCACCGGCAAGGTGACCATCGCCATCCCGGCCGGCTTCCCGACCAAGGACCAGACGAGCGTCATCGAGCCGTCCAAGGTCGTCTGGAAGAAGTAATATAAGGTTTCCCTTAATCGCAGGGCTTGAAGCCCGAACGGGGCATGGCAGATTCCTGTCATGCCCCGCTTCTTTCTAGCCCTGCTCCTGCTGTGCCTTGGCACCGTGGCCCAAGCCGAAACGTACGAACTGCGCAACGGCAACCTCATCCGTCGCTTCGAGCTCAAGGACGGCCGCTTCCGTACGCTCGGCTGGACAGATAAGGCCACCGGCCGGACGCTCGACGTGGACAGCGACGAGTTCGCCATCCGCCTCTCCGACGGCACCGTGCTCACCGCGGATGATTACGAGGCGAAGGTGGTCGTGTGGGAAGACGGCGAACAAAGTTTCCGCAGCTCCCGCTCGAAGACCTTGCCCGACATCGAATACCAACTGCGCTCAGGGCGCACCCACGCGGGCGCACCTCCCTTCGTCACCCAAACGTTCTACACTACCTTGAAACCTGGCGTCACCGGAATGATTTGGAAGCGCATCGA
>CAITUF010000007.1 GCA_903895475.1 uncultured Opitutia bacterium
GCAAGGTTGATCCCTACGTCATTGAAGGCGACCCGAAGTCCGGCCTCTTGCCCCGTATCCAGGACATCCCTGTCGGCGGCCAAGACGGCGCCGGCGACACGAAGATCCAAGCCTATAACTTCCGCATGTGCCTGACCAAGGTGGCGGCCAACCGCGTCGAGTTCCCGAAGCCGCCGGGTTACGACCCCAAACAATACGCCCTCCTCGCCCGGGCCTTAGCTCAAGGCGCCACGTATGTCTTCGGCAAGTTCGACCTCATCCCGAACGCCAAGACCGACACCAATAACCACGGGCCCTTCAGCACGGATAACATTGGGATGAACTGGGATTACCCTGACGCCTCCTATGAGCGCCGCCGCGAGATCATTGCGGAGCACCGCCAATACCAGCAGGGCTACCTGTACTTCCTCGCCAACGACGCCTCCGTGCCGGCCAAGATTCGTGAAGGCTTTGCGCAATGGGGTCTGGCGAAGGATGAATTTACGGACAACGGCCACTGGCCGCACCAGATTTACGTCCGCGAAGCCCGGCGCATGACTGCCGACGTCGTCGTCAACGAGAACCACCTCAAGCGGAAGATTCCGACCCCACGCTCCGTGGGCATGGGTTCCTACAACATGGATTCCCACAACGTTCAGCGCATCGTCGTGAAGGATGCCGACGGCAAAGCCTACGTCCGCAACGAAGGCGACGTGCAGGTGAACCCGGGGCGACCCTACCCCATCGAATACGGCTCGCTCACCCCGAAGAAGGATCAGTGCACGAACCTCCTCGTCCCCGTCTGCGTCAGCGTCACGCACATCGCCTACGGCTCCATTCGCATGGAACCCGTCTTCATGATCCTCGGTCAATCCGCCGCCACCGCCGCCTGTCTCGCCATCGACCAGAAGATTGCCGTGCAAGACCTCGCCTACACCGACCTCAGCGCCAAGCTGCTTGCCGATGGACAGGTTCTCGATCGCGCCGCGGGGCCCAAGGCCATCCGCCGCGAAGGCAAGGAACTCCCGGGTATCACCGTGGATGACGCCGACGCCAAAGTCACGGGCACCTGGACGGAGAGCGTAGCCTCGACGACCTTCATCGGCGCCGGCTACCGCCATGACGGCAAGGGCGAAAACGGTCCGGTCACCGCACGCTTCGAAGCCAAACTCCCCAAGGCAGGTAAGTATGAAGTCTTCCTTGCCCTCGTCCCTAATGCGAACCGAGCAGGCAATGCGCCCGTGGCCATTGGACATGCCGGCGGCACGACCGAAAAGAAGGTCAACCTGCGCGAAAAGACCGCCAATAACCTCCTCAGTCTCGGGGTCTATACATTCGATGCCTCCCAACCCGCCAGCGTCACCTTGAGCAACCAAGGCGCCGATGGGTATGTCGTGATTGACGCCGTGAATTGGGTTCCCCAGCCCTAAAACTCAGCGGTGAGGGATAGCCGGGCTTATAGGGTGGTTAGCGCCGTGCTTTTGACCCTTCGAGTTGCCATTGGCATTGAAACAACCCCTCAACAAGGTTGTCTTATAAAACTCAGCCATGTCTCCCCACCTGCGCCCCCTTTATCTTATCGCCGTTACCGTCCTCGGCCTGCCCACCCTGATCGCCGCCGACCAGGCCGATGACACCGTCCGCTTCAACCGCGACATCCGTCCGATTATGTCGGACACCTGTTTCCACTGCCACGGCTTCGACGCGAAGTCGCGCAAGGCTGACCTCCGTCTCGACATCCGCGAATTCGCCCTGAAGGCGGGCAAGAGCGGGGAGATCGCCATCGTCCCAGGTAAGCCCGAGGCATCGGAAATCATTAAACGCATCTTCACGAAGGACGAAGACGACCTCATGCCGGCAAAAGAGTCGCACAAGACCCTGACACCGGAGCAGAAGGAACTCTTTCGACGCTGGGTGAAGCAAGGAGCCCTTTACGAAGACCACTGGGCCTACACGCCGTTAAAGCCGGTGGCCGTTCCGCCGATGCCGGCCGGCGGACGCAACCCGATCGACGCCTTTATCGGGAAGAAGTTGGCCGAGAAAAAAATTGCACCCTCCGCAGAAGCCCCGAAAGAAAAGCTCCTTCGGCGCGTCACGCTCGACCTCACCGGCCTGCCGCCGACCCCCGAAGAAGTCGCGGCTTTCCTCGCTGACCAATCACCCAACGCCTACGAAAAGCAGGTCGACCGCCTGCTAGCCTCGCCGCATTACGGTGAACGCATGTCTGTCTGGTGGCTGGATATCGCGCGCTTCGCAGACACCGTCGGCTTCCACGGTGACCAGAACCAACGCATTTTCCCTTACCGCGATTATGTGATTAACGCTTTCAATAGTAATAAGCCCTTCGACGCCTTCACCCGTGAGCAGCTGGCGGGCGACCTCCTGCCCAATTCGACGGAAGAACAGAAAGTCGCTTCCGGGTATAACCGCCTCAACATGATGACCCGCGAAGGCGGTGCCCAACCGAAGGAATACCTCGCCAAGTATGGCGCCGAGCGCGTCCGTTCCGTTTCGGCCGCTTGGCTGGGTTCCACGTTCGGCTGCGCTGAATGCCATGACCATAAATTTGACCCCATCAAGGCAGCCGACTTCTACACCCTGCAGTCTTTCTTTGCCGACGTGAAGCAATGGGGAGTCTACGCCGATTATTCCTACACCCCGGAGCCAGAGCTCAAGGGCGTGAATAACGATTCGCCCTTCCCGCCTGAAATCAAAACCACCAGCCCGTACCTGCAAAAGCAGGATGCGCGCGCCCGTCGTGAAATCGCGGACTTTGCCCAAGCGAAGACTGACCCCGCAAAAGTTGCCGCCTGGGCAAAGTCACTCCAACCCTTCGCCCAAAAGAACACTGACGGTTGGCTGAAGCCTGCGGGCAGCTTTGAAATCCATAAGGCCGCGGTAGCCGCCACGCCGGCGAA
>CAITUF010000008.1 GCA_903895475.1 uncultured Opitutia bacterium
GAGGGCCGTCAGCTCCTGGCGGAGGCGGTCAGCGGCGGCAAAGTCCTTGGCCTGCTTGGCCGCCCAACGCTGGGCCGCCAGGGCGACGACCTCGGCCGGTGCGGCCGCAACGGGGGCTGCCGTGAAGAGGGTTAGGCCGAGGGCGTAGAGAATCTTGCCCAGGCCGGAGAGGTCTTGGCGGGCCTGCGCCGGGGTCGGCTCTTCCTTGTCCGCCAAAACGGTGAAGACCTGCCCGAGGCAGCCGGGCACGTTTAGGTCGTTTTGCAGTACTTCCCATGCATGCTGGAAGCGCCCCCAGGCAGTCTGGGTCTCTTGGGTGGCGGGGGGAAGGAACTCCGCCCGGGTAAACCCAGCGGCCGCCAATAAACGGTCAGTACCACGCTCGAGCTTGGCCAAGGCGGAATGGGCATCTTCCACGCCCTTAAAGGTGAAGTTAAGGGAGCTCCGGTAGTGGCCGGCGATCAGCGCGTAGCGGACCTCGGTAGTGGTGAAGCCCTTCGCAATGAGTTGCTCTAAGGTATAGAGGTTACCCTTGCTCTTGGACATCTTGTCACCGTCGACGAGCAGGTGCGCGCTGTGGAACCAATGGGCGGCGAAGCCTTTGATGCCGGTCGAGCACTCGGTCTGAGCGATTTCGTTCTCGTGGTGCGGGAAGCAGAGGTCGATGCCTCCGCCGTGTAGGTCAAACGTCGCCCCGAGGTGTTCGAGCGACATCGCCGAGCACTCGATGTGCCAACCAGGCCGGCCTTCGCCCCACGGGCTCGGCCAGAAATTCGCACCGTCTTCGGGCTTACGGGACTTCCAGAGGGCGAAATCGGAAGCCGACTCGCGTTCATATTCGTCGGCGTCGTTCGCTTCGCCCGCGCTGTTGGTGCCCTGCGTCTCAAGTTTGGAGAAATCTAAGTGCGTGAGTTTACCGTAGTCCTTACAGGTGCAGACCTTAAAGTAAACCGAGCCATCCTTAGCGACGTAAGCATGGCCCCGATCAACGAGGGCTTTGATCATCGCGACCTGCTGCGGAATATGCGCGACCGCGCTGGGCTCCACGTGCGGAGCCAATAAACCCAAGGCTTGGCAATCGCGATGGAACTTGTCCGTCCACTGCTGCGTGAACGCCGTCAAGGTCTGGCCCGCCGCTTGGGCACCGCGGATGGTCTTATCGTCGACGTCCGTAATATTGCGAACGTGCTTCACCCGGAGGCCAGCGACCTCCAAGGTGCGCCGGAGGACGTCTTGGACGGTAAAGGTACGGAAGTTACCGATATGGGCCGGGCCATAAACCGTGGGTCCGCAGCAATACATCCCGAAGAGCGCACGGTCGGGCTTCATCAGGAGCGGCCGCAACTCGCGGCTCATGGTGTCATGCAGGAAAACGGCCATAGCAGGGCCAAGAAATAGGAAAGAACGCCCCCCAAGGGCGAGAAGGAAGCGTCATAGCCCCGAAAACGGCTTGTTCCCGCACCGTCTACCGAAGATAAAAGGCTCTCTTCCCCACCCACCATGAATGAACCTAAGAAGCACGGACTCGGCACCCAGTCCCTCCACGCCGGTCAGAAGGCCGACCCGACCACGGGTGCGCGCGCCGTCCCCATCTACCAAACGACGAGCTACCAGTTTCGTGATACGGAACATGCGGCCAATCTCTTCGGCCTGAAAGAACTCGGCAACATCTACACCCGAATCATGAACCCGACCACCGATGTCCTCGAGCAGCGGCTCGCGGCTCTCGAAGGCGGCTCGGGCGCCCTCGCCCACTCGTCGGGTCAGGCGGCCATCACGGCTTCGATCCTGAACATCGCCGGCGCCGGCGACCATATCGTCTCGGTCGCTCAACTCTACGGCGGCACCTACAACCTTTTCCACTACACCCTGCCCAAGCTCGGGATCCAAGTATCCTTCGTCGACGCAGACGATCCCGAGAATTTCCGCAAGGCCGTGAAGTCGAACACCAAAGCCTTCTACGGAGAAGGCCTCGGTAACCCCCGCCTCAATATCTTCCCGTTCGCCGAAGTGGCGAAGATTGCCCAAGAAGTCGGCGTCCCCCTCATCATTGATA
>CAITUF010000009.1 GCA_903895475.1 uncultured Opitutia bacterium
AACTCACCCTTTTCTCGGGCGACATCGCTAAGGTCGGACAGCTCGAAGAGCGCGTGCTCAAGCACCTCGGCATCCCGCACGTCCTCGGCGCCGTTGGCCAAGTCTACCCGCGCTCCATGGACATGGAAGTCGTCGCGGCGCTCCTGTCGGCTGCTTCGGGCCCGTCCTCCTTCGCTAAGACCCTTCGCCTGATGGCCGGCCACGAGCTCGCCAGCGAAGGCTTCCTGCCGGGTCAGGTCGGTTCGTCTGCCATGCCGCACAAGATGAATGCCCGCACCTGTGAGCGGATCAACGGCTTCCATGTGATCCTCCGTGGTTACCTGGCGATGGCGGCTTCGCTCTCAGGCGAACAGTGGAACGAAGGCGACGTCTCCTGCTCGGTCGTCCGCCGCGTCCTCCTCCCCGACAGCTTCTTGGCTACCGATGGCCTCTTCGAAGCCTTCTTGACCGTCTTAGGGCAGATGGAAGTTAACGCCTCCGTCGTCGCGCGCGAATCCCGCCACTATCTGCCGTTCCTCTTGACCACGACCTTCCTCATGGAAGCCGTCAAAGCTGGTGCGGGCCGCGAAGAAGCCCACGAGGCCATCAAGGAACATGCGGTGGCCGTCGCCAAGGACCTCCGGACCGGCAAGGTGGACCGGAACGACCTCGTCGACCGTTTGGCGGCCGACGCTCGCCTCCGTCTGCCTAAGGCCGTCCTCATGGATGCCGTCACCAAGGCTGGGGAACTGACGGGGTCGGCCCAGGCTCAGGTCGGGGCATTCTCATTGGCCGTGCAGGCTTGGACGAAAAAAGTGCCCGAGTCCCAGCAAATCAAGGCTGGACGCATCCTTTAAGCCGCGTTGGGCGGGCGAGTCGGGGTGGGGCGGGGTTTTCCGTATTGCCAAGGGGCGGGGGGCTTCCCAAAACCCACCTTTCACCTGTTCCCTCCCATGTCTTCCCTCTCTGGTAACCTTCTCGTCGCGCAAAGCGGCGGTCCCACGCCCGTCATCAACGCCAGCCTCGCCGGTGTCATTGCCGAGGCCCTGAACCATGAAGACGAAATCGTCGAGATCCTTGGTGGCCTCAATGGCATCCAAGGCATCCTACACGAGCAGCTGATTGACCTCGCCGAAGAGTCCCAGCAGACCCTGCGTAACCTCGAGCACACCCCGGGTGCTGCCCTCGGGACCTGCCGCTACAAGGTTAAGAAGCAGGAAGACTTTGACCGCATCCTCCAGGTCTTCGAAGCGCACAACATCCGTTACTTCCACTACATCGGTGGCAACGACTCCCAAGACACCGCGGCGAAGATCGATGCCCTCGCTAAGGAGCGCGGTTATGAACTCCGCGTCATCGGCGTGCCTAAGACGATCGACAACGATTTGCCCCTCACCGACCACTGCCCAGGTTACGGCTCCGTCGCCAAGCACATCGCCCTGACCGTACGCGAAATGTCGCTCGATAACGCTGCCATGGGCCGCAACGACTTCGTTTCCGTCCTTGAAGTCATGGGTCGTAATGCGGGTTGGCTCGCCGCCGCCTCCGTCCTTGCTCAGCGCCAAGACAAGCGCGACGACTCCAAGAACGCCGCTAAGAATACCCACTACAGCTGCTCGGCGCCGCACATCGTGCTCTTGCCCGAAGTCCCCTTCAATGCCGACAACTTCATCCGCCGCGTCGAAGAAGTTTTGAAGACCAACCTCCACTGCTTCGTCGTCGTTTCCGAAGGCGTGCAGGACGAGGCCGGTAACTTCCTCGGTGCCGATACCACCAACACCGATGCTTTCGGTCACGCCGTTCTCGGTGGTGCCGGTGAATACCTCCGCACGCTCGTCGAAGAGCGCTTCTCGGGCGTCAAGGCTCGGGCCTCGAAGCTCGGTATCGCCCAGCGCGCCGCTTCCCATAACGCATCCAAGACCGACGTCGAAGAAGCCAAGCTCTGCGGCCGTGAAGCCGTGAAGGCCGCCGTTAAGGGCGAGTCCGGCAAGATGGTGATCATGAGCCGCACCGGAAAGGAACAATATGGTGTCGAAACCCTGCTGGCCCCCCTCGCGGACATCGCCAATGGCGTGAAGGTTTTCCCTGAAAAGTGGATCGGCGAGGACAAGATGTCCATCCACCCGGACTTCGCCCGTTACGCGCTTCCCCTTATTCAAGGTGAATTGCAAATTCCTTATGAACAGGGACTTCCGCGTTACGCTGAACTCTCCAAGAAGCGCGTTCAGCGCCTGCTGGAAGCTTACCCGACGGCCTAAGGCCGCCGTTTAAGGTTTCGGTGTTGCAAGGCCTTCCAGGTGACTGGGAGGCCTTTCTATTGGGTGTTATTACGGATTGCCCAGTAAGGCTTTCGCCTTAGTGTTTATCTTCACCCCCACTTCAATGAATACCCTATTCCGTAGCCTCACGCTCGCGGCCCTCGCCCTCCTCCCGGTTGTTGCTTCCGCTGCTCTTCAGAACGGCAAGGTCCAAGTCGGCATGGTGAAGGGCACCGCAACGCTCTTCGATCCCGCCTCCCAGCAGACCGCCCTCGCTTCGGGTCGCGTCTTCGAGCAAGGCTACCGCGTCGAGACTTCCGCATCGTCGACGGCCGAATTAATTCTCTCCAACGGTTCCACCCTCATCATCAATCCGGAGTCGCTCGTGGAAGTGCGCACTTTCCGTCAGGTTGTTTCGGAACTCATTATCGACGGCGAATACCAGAAGCTGGATAAGGAACCGAGCCCCTCTGTTACCGAGATTGTCGTGACTCGCGGCAAGGTCATCGGCGAAGTCCGTAAACTTAACCCCCAGTCCTCTTATGTCATCAAGACGCCCGTGGGCGTTGCTCGTATCCGCGGCACCATCTACACCGTGCAGTACACGACTACGGGAGCCAACGCGGGTAAACTCGTCGTCGGTTGCGTGAAGGGTTCGGTCGAAGCCACCGTCTACGCCGCCAACTCTGGTCCTATCTCGGTTGAACCCGGCAAGCAGGTCAGTGCCACCGCTCCCGCTCAGTCCACCGCCGCCCCGGGCGAAGCCCCAGCTCCCGGCGCCACCCAGCCCGGCGTAACGACGCAACCCGGCACCACGGAAACGACCCCGGTTGGCTCCGTTTCCATTTCGCTCGCGGATATGGATCGTGCAACCATCAGCTCGATTGGTGCGACCATCGCGGCCTCGACTTCCCTCCCGGCCACCATCTCCCAGAGCGTCGAAGCCCAGGCCCAACTCGCTCCGACCGCCGACCAAATCACGCCTGTCACGGTCAGCACTCAGAAGACAGCCTCTTCCGATCCGGTCCAACCGAATGCCTCGAAGCCTCCGGTGGCTCCGGCTTCCACCTCCACCGGCGGCGGTAACGCCCTCGATGCGACCATCAGCAAAATCACGGATACCGTGCAGCAGGTCGTTGAAAAGCAGCAGCAGCCTAACCCGTCGCCGACGAACTAAGCGGGGCGCTCGCTCCCTCAGAAAGGCCCGACTCAGTCGGGCCTTTTTTATGGGCGGTCTCCTCCGCTTTCTCCGCTCGCTTTGAACCCCGCGAACCGTAACAATTCCCCTCATGTCGTCCGTCGGTAAGTTCATCACGTTCGAGGGAGGCGAAGGGGCAGGGAAGTCCACGCAGGTCGGCCTCCTCGCCGCTCGCTTGGAAGCGCATGGCCGTCGCGCCCTCAAGCTGCGTGAGCCTGGCGGCACCGCCATGGGTGAACAGTTGCGCGACGTGCTCAAGAGCCGCGAGACGCTTGACTTGGCGGTCTCGACCGAGGCGCTTTTATTTGCCGCTTGCCGGGCGCAACTCGTTGGCGAGGTCATCCGACCGCAATTGCAACAAGGCACCTTTGTTCTTTGTGACCGTTTCATCGATTCCACCGTGGCCTACCAGTCCGGCGGTCGCGGGCTCGACCGCACGCTCATCGTTGCGGCGAATCGTCTCGCCTGCGGTACCGTGCAGCCAGACCTAACCGTCCTACTGGACCTCGACCCTTCGCATGGCCTGGGCCGGGCCTCTATCCGCGACCACGGTAAGCACGACCGCTTCGAGGCATTGGGCGAAGATTTCCATCGTAAGGTCAGGGCGGTTTACCACGAACTCGCGGCGGCCGAACCCCAGCGCTTCCTCGTGCTCGACGCGACCCGCGACCCGCAAACCCTTTCCGAGGAGATCTGGCATGAAGTCAGCCGCCGCTTCCTCTGACCTCGAGTCGCTGCCGGCGCTCAAGGTTCTGCTGCGTGCCCGGGCCGAGGGCCGGATGCCGCATGCAGTGCTGCTCACAGGGCCGAATCCGGAATTACTGCAGAAGGTCGCTGACCGGCTGGCTGCGATTCACCTCGAGGTTGCCGACCCGATTGCGCACGCCGATTGCCGCGTCCTGCGTCCAGCCAAGAAATCCCGTCGTATCAATATCGACAACACTTTGGAGGTCGTCACCGACTTACGGCTGACCTCGGTCTCCGCCCATCGCGTCGTCATCGTCCACGAGCCCGACCGCTTCGAGTCGGTCGCCGCGAACGCTTTTCTGAAGACGCTCGAAGAGCCGCCGGCCGGGACGTTGATCATCCTGCAGACGACCAACTACTACCGTGTCTTGCCCACGATCCTGAGCCGCTGCCTCCGCTTCCATGTGGGCGGGGCAACACCCGAATTGACCGATGCCGCTTGGGCCGATTGGTTGCGCGAGTTCGATAAGCTGATGGGCCGCTTGGCTGGCGCCGGTACATCCACGGGCCGTTCGACCGAGGTCGTGATTCCGCTCTATGCTTTGTGCGCCCGCTTTGAGGTTCTGCTGGAGCTCTTCGTCGAAGAAGCCTTGAAGGTCGCCCCGCCGCCTCCGCCGACGGATCAAGACGAGGATGATGCGGAAATCGCCTACGAGGAGTCGATCCGCCGAGGCATCCGCACCCGCATGTTGGCGGCCCTAGAAGAACGCCTCCGCCTCGTAGGCCGGGCTCATCCGTCGTGTGGCCTCCAAGTGGCCGCCGCGGTCGATCTCCTGGAGCAGGCCCGCATCCGGCTCGAACTCAACTACCACCTCATCTCTGCGCTCGAAGGTTTCTTCCTGCGCACCCTGCGCGCCTTCGCCGCTCGTCC
>CAITUF010000010.1 GCA_903895475.1 uncultured Opitutia bacterium
CTCTTCTGGTTGGGGCGACCCAGCGACCTTCCCTTGGTATGAAAAGCCCGAGCCGATAGCACTACAGCGCGCGGTCACCGTTTTGACGGACCTCGGGGCATTAGATGGGCGAGGTGCGTTAACCACGTTGGGTCGGCGGATGGCTATCTTCCCGGCGCACCCACGTTATGCCCGTATGCTCATGGCAGCGGATGAGTTGGATTGCGTCGCCGAAGGAGCGGCCATCGCCGGTCGTGCCCAAGGGCGGGATTTAATGCTGCGTAAGGTCGATGACCGCGTCGCGCGCGAGCGCGATGCCATCCCCGCCGAAGAAGGCTCCGATGTCTTCACGCGTTTGGCTTTGCTGCAGCGGGCGTCGGAGTTGAAGTTCGACCCCGACGCCTGCGATCGCTTTGGCGTGCATGGTCAGGCTGCCCGCCAGGCCGAACAGGCCGCCCGACAATTCCTGCGCTTGGCGCAAGGGCAGGGGCTCCGCATATCCGACCGACCAGCGGCTCCCGAAAACATCCGACGCTGCCTGCTGCTCGGCTTCTCTGACCGACTCGCCGTGCGCCTCGACGCGGGCACGCTACGTTGCGCTTTAGTCCATGGCCGTCGCGGTGAACTGCGCCGCGAATCCTCCATTCGCTCTGCGAAATTACTCGTCGCCGCTGAAGTCGATGAGATCCAGACACGCGGGGAAGTGACGACCTACCTGTCACTCGCCACCGCCATCGAAGAGACTTGGTTACAGGAACTCTTCCCGGCCGATTTCTCGGAGGTCATCTCCGTCCGCTATGACGCCACCCAGCGGCGCGTGCTCACGCGCACAGAACGACGTTTCCGTGACCTCGTCTTGGCGGCCGTCGAGCGTGATGATGCCTCTTCCGATGCGGGCAGCCGGATTTTGGCGGATGAAGTCAGTGCCGGGCGGCTCGAACTCGAGCGCTGGGACGGTCAGGTCGATGCTTGGATCCGCCGCATGAACTTCCTCGCGAAGCATTGCCCAGAACTCGGCATCCCGCCCTTCGATGACGCTGGTCGACGTTTGGTGATCGAAGAAATCTGCGCGGGCGCCACGGCCTACCGGGATATTCGGGAGAAGCCCGTTTTTCCGATCGTTCGCGGCTGGTTGACCCATGAGCAGGCCATGGTCTTGGAGGCCTATTGCCCTGAAAAAATTATTCTCCCCCGCAAGAAGCACCCCGCGAAGGTCGAGTATACCGAGGACGGTGAAGCTGAAATCGAGGCCACTGTTCAGGAGCTCTATGATTTCCCGGGGAGTAAACTTCGGGTCTGCCAGGGGAAGGTGCCCATGATCATCTGCATTCAGTCGCCTGCCCGGCGGACCCAGCAGCGTACTCGCGACCTCGATGCCTTTTGGAAGGGCTCGTACGAATTGGTGAAGAAAGAACTTCGGGGTCGCTACCCTAAGCACGAGTGGCGATAGTTCATCTGCTTACTGCCATGCGTCGCTGCGATTTCCTTACCACCGCCTCAGTATTGTCGCTGGCTCTGGCCTTGGGCATTCAAGTCGCTCCTTTGACCCAGCCTTCGCGCAAGAAGGGCCGCGGGGATTATTACCGCACCCTCTGACGATGCGCCGGCCATCTCCACTCTGGACCGAGATTCCGATTCATGTCGTCGACTTCGAAGGGAGTCTACGCACCGGGGTTGTCGAATATGGAGTCGCGACGTTGTTGGGCGGCGACATCATTAATACCTCGACGAGGTTGCACGCCGCCCGGACGCCGGTGCCGCCGATCGACACCCAATGTCATGGCCTCTCGGAGAAAGAGCTCAAGGGGCTCCCGCTCTTCGAGTCTGAATGGGACCACTGGGTGTCGCTCCGTCGGACGGGACTCCTGGCTGCACATAATGCCTCGGTGGAGTCAGGCCTACTCCGCGGGACCTGGTTGCGGCCGCCAGTGGTCCCCTCCTTTATCGACTCAGAGACTGAGGTCGCTGAGTGGGGGTCTTGGGTGGACACCTGCCGCCTCGCCCGGACTTGGGTGCCGAGCCTAGGGGACTATCGTCTGCAGGCCTTGGTATCGGTCTTTCGGTTAGGCGCCCGGCTGGATTCC
>CAITUF010000011.1 GCA_903895475.1 uncultured Opitutia bacterium
GAGTTCCGCGAGGCGCTTGCCCTTATGCTGGGCGGCAGTCTTGCCAGCTTCGCGAGCGGCCTTGGCGGCGTTGATGAGGATCGTGTTGTCACCGCCGATGGCAGCGTCGATGGCCTTATCAAAACCGTTCAAGCCGAGGTCGGAGATCGCCAGGAAGAAGCCGATGTCGCGCGGGTTCTTATCAATCTCGGCCTGCACGGCCTTCTTCTGCGCTTCCTTGGTCAACGGGCTGCTCAACACCGTGAGAAGCGAGCGCCAGAGGATGCGGGAGTTGGCGTCTTCGGCCTTATTGGCGAGGGCACGGAGCTGCTTCACTTCGTTACCACGCTGGCCGTCGTTGACGAAGTCGTTGATCGCCTGCTCGACGCCGGCGGGGGCGCCCTTTTCCTTCAACCAACCGGCGAGCACCTGCACGCGCGGGGCGATGGCCTCGTTCCCTTCGAGCTTGGAGAGCGCCTTATAGCAATCAAAGCGCTCATTCCAGGGACGCTTGGCGGACAGCGCGGCATCGGTGAGGAGAGCGATGTCGGCCGGACGTAACGTCTGCGTAGCCATGGCGAGGCGAATCGGGTCCAGGCCTTCGAGTTTAAGCGAAGTCACGGCGATGCGGTTCTTCGCGAGCACTTCGAGGACGGCCATGCGGAGGTTGGCGGGGAGCTTGGCGTAAGCGGCTTCGATGGCGTCCTTGATGCGCGGGGTGGCTTCCCATTCGGCTGGGATGAAGTAAGGGCCACGGTCATCCGGACGGGTGCTCCACCAATCCTTATAGTTCCAAGGCTTCTCAACGTGGTAGAGGCGAGCGAGAGCACCAATGGCGCCAGCACGGAGGGCCGCATCACCCGTCGTGCTGAGGGCGATGAGGCCGTCCACCGAGTCGTTGGTGTGGATCAGCTGCAGAGAGCGGAAGGCAATATAACGCTTCGCTGGATCCTTGGCCGCTTCGATGATGGGCTTAGCATGGCCGAGATGACCGAGGGCGGCGATGGCCGTATGTGGGAGGCGGTAGTGCGCGCCTTCCTCGACCTTGGACTCGTCGACCGGCCAGGTGGAGGCGGCGTCGACGATGGCACCCGCGGCATCCTTGGCGCCGAGGCGCTGGAGGCCAACGAGGGCCTGCAGACGGACGCGTGGGTTAGCATCCTTGAGGCCATCGAGGAACGGCTGAACGGGGACGCCCGCGATTTCGGAAGTACGGTCAGCGAGGGCGCGGAGGGCGAACTCGCGGACAGCGTCATCCTTGGTGAGGCCAACGAGGCCAGGGGTCGCGTCCTTACCAAGCATCTGCTTGTAGGTGAAGATCGCGGCGACGCGGTGATAGAGGTGTGCCTTGCTGGCGGCAGCCAGAGCGAGGACGGCGGGGGCTTGGTCGCTCTTCTTAATATCGATGAGACGACGCGAGGCTTCGAGGCGCTGCACGGCGCTGTCAGAAGCGAGCAGCTTAACGAGTTCGGCATCCGAGACCTTGTTCACGTCCACATACTTGTTCGGGGTCACGCCGTTGGCGACGACCTGCTGGATCATGCCCTGCTGCTTGCCCTTACCGAGGTAGCTGAAGCCACCCGCGCGCCAGTCGGCGATGTAGAGACGAGAGCTGCCGTCGACGTCGATATCCGTCGCATTCTTAACCTTATGGAAAGTCTGCTGCTGGGTGATGAACGTCGCTTCGAACTGCTTGATCGGGTGATTGTGAATCGTGCCCGTGGTCCAATCGCAGGTGAAGAGCGTTTCGCCCCAACCCTTGGGGAAGCCGGGCTCGCTGAGGTAAAGACCACCCGTGCCCGAACCGCCACCGTAGTCCGCCAACGGGCGGGCCGTTTCGTCATCGAAATTCTTGTACAGACGAGGGTAGCCAGCGTTAGCGAGGGCCGTGAAGTGGTGAAAGCGCGTATTCCAACCCTTACCGTCGTTGGTGTTGTCGCGGGAGAAGAGGTCGAGCGTCGGGGAGATGGCCGTATCACAGATATTACGGGTCATCTCGGTGTAGATTTCCAACTCAGAGCCATCGGGACGAATGCGCATTACGCCGCCGCCGTAGAGCGTCACGCGCTTACCGTCGCGGCCCTTGGCGCCAGCCTTTTCCTTTTCGTTACCAGCACCGAAGTCGCCGACCGAAATATAGAGCCAGCCATCGATGCCCATGCGGCAACCGTTGGTGGTGTGGTCAGCGCCGCGGGGGTGTTCAATCCCGCCGCCGAGGCCATCGACCAAGAGAATCTGTTCATCGGCCTTGCCGTCGCCATCCTTGTCCCGGAAGGCGGTGAGGAAAGGGGGGTTCACCAAATAGAACACGCCGCCCACCCAGTGACCGCCGCGCGGCGACTCCACCTTGGCGTACTCGATCATCACGTCGGCCTGACCGGCCCCCTTGGTGTCGCGGGCGAGGAGGATGCGGCCCATCCCCTTGATGTGGCCGAGCGAACCATTTTTGTCGGACGAAATATAAACATCGCCGTTAGCGGCGGCCGCCACGGCCGTCGGGTAGATTTCGGGCTCCTGGGTGGTGCCGACGAATTCACGGATAGTGAAGCCTTCGGGAACCGCGTGGGCGGCAGCAGCGAAGAACAGGAGACTCAGGGTGGGGCGTACCATAGGATGCGGGGGGTAGAAGGTGTAGATGTAGGGTTTTCGCTCCTTGTTCCAAGACCGAACGATAAAAGGGGCCCACGGAGGGCTTGCCCGAGCGTTAAACAGGCCTAACCCTCGGATTATGCCTGCTGCCCTGCCCACGCTTTTTCCCCGGCCTCGGGAATTGAGCCAGCGTGACGGCTTTTTACCGATACCGGGCCAACCCCACCCCACGGCCCAATTTCTGGCCAACCTGCCCGCGACTATCGCCGAAGCCCAAGCGGCGCTCGCGGTCCAGTCCAGTGCCGCCTGCAGAATCACAGAGGTCAAGATTCTGCAGGCCGAAAGCTACGCCCTCAAAATCTCTCCGGCCGGCATCGAACTCCAGGCCCGCGATGCGGTCGGCGTCATCTACGGCGCACAGACGCTGCGACAAATCCACGCACAGAACCCGGACGCCCTGCCTTGCCTCGAGATCCTCGACGGCCCCGACCTCCCGGTGCGTGGGTTCATGCTCGATGTGTCCCGCTGTAAAGTGCCGACGCAAGCCGAGCTGCTCGCGCTTATCCGCGCACTCGGACAACTACGCGTCAACCAACTCCAACTCTACGTCGAACATACCTTCGCGTTCCCTGGTCACGAGGATGCTTGGCAGGACGCCTCGCCCCTGACGCCGGCGGAAATCCGCGAACTCGACGCGGCTTGCGCGGCGCTCGGCATCGAACTCGTCCCGAACCTCAATACCTTCGGGCACATGGAGCGCTGGCTGCGCCACCCACGTTACCGAGCGCTCGCCGAGTGCCCCCAAGGCTGGATCCACCCGCTGACCGGACAGTTCAAAGAATTTCCCGGCACACTGAAGCCGGACGACGTGTCGCTCGCCTTCGTGGCCAGCCTGCTCGACGACTACTTACCCTGTTTCCGTAGCCGCCAAGTAAACATCGGCGGCGACGAACCGTGGGAGCTCGGCCAAGGCTTCAGTAAAGAAGCCGTCGCGACGCGCGGTAAACACCGCGTCTACCTAGACCATCTACACAAACTCTGTGCCCTCGCCACGGAGCGTGGACACACCCCGCAGTTCTGGGGCGATATTCTGCTCGAGGATCTTGCCCTTGCGCAAGACGCCCCGCAGGACGCGTTACCCGTGGTTTGGGGTTACGACGCGGGGCATCCGTTTCAGACGCAATGTGGACGACTGCAAGAACTCGGCCGCGCCTACCTCGTCGCTCCGGGCACCAGCGCTTGGCAAAGTTTTACGGGTCGACTCGACAACGCGCTCACGAATCAGGCTGAAGCGATCGGCGCCGCCCGCCAACACGGCGCCCGCGGCGTGCTCGTGACCACCTGGGGGGACAACGGCACGCACCAACCATGGCCGACGGCGTGGCTACCGATGGCCGCGGGCTTAGCCCAAGCTTGGAGCTTCACCGCCAACCAGGAGCCCAATACAGTCGCCGCCTGCCGCGTCCTCGGTGACCTCGCCGACGACGACGCGCGCGCGGTCGCCGCGGCGCTCACACACCTGGGGCAGCTCGATAACCAAATCGCCAAAGCCAATCGCAACAAGAGCCTCAGTTGGGATTTCCTCACCGCCCAACCCGCCGCCCTCGCGGGCTTCGTCGCGGGCGTCACCCCCGAAGAAATTACGCGCTCGCTGGCTTACCTCGAGGAGAGCGCCGGCCACGTTGACGCCATTCAAGATAACCGCGTACGCACCGAACTCTCCGTAGGTCTCGAGCTAGCGCGCGCCGGACTCCGGCGGGCCTCCGGTCAACCGCTGAACGCCACGGCGGCCCGCGAACTGCGGGAACGATTCGAACACACTTGGCTTGCCCGCGCGCGCCGCGGCGGACTCGCCGAAAGCGTTGCCGGACTAGGCTTAGGCTAAGGCTTACTTAGCAGCCGGAACATCCTTCGCCGACACTGGCTTGGCTGGAGCGACATCGCCCGCGACGACCGTGGTGCGCCCGGCGACCTGGTTCTGCGTAATCTGAATATACCCACCACGAACGACCGCCTTAGTGAAGGCCGCGTCCTTGGTGAAGTTCGCATAAGAAACCTCCGCTGAGCCGCGCGGGCAGGTCACCGTCAAGACGGGTTCGCCGGAGTTATTACGGCTCAGCCGGATCTCCACCGTGCCGGCCACGTATTTCACGAGCCCCACCTCGGTGCGCACCACGCAAACACTACGCGCGCTGAGCCAGCCCGTCTCGAGGTCGAGGCCGCCGCGCTGCAGTTCCATCTCAATAATCGAATAGCCGCGCTCGTAATTACCGTCGCCCGTTTCGACGCGGTAAGGATTGCTGTGTCCCTCGGGCTCGCCGAGGAGGGTAAGGAAACGCAGGCCGGAATTTTCCTGCAATGTGCCCGCGACGCCATTGAAGAGGCTGAACGAAGCGGCCGCCGCGGCGGGGGTTTCGAGGGTCGTGCCCCGCTCGGTGTAGGAAGCGACCTTGAGCAGCGCGACCTTGTTGGCCGGGCTGCGCATGATGACCGTGCCTTTGGCCGGCGCCACGAGGACTAAGCCATCATGCAGGCCCGAAGCGGCCTGGGCGGCCGGGGCATAGGGCGAGCCCGAGCAACCGGAAAACAGGCAGACCGTGGTTAAGGCGGAAAGGGCGAGGAACGAACGCATGCCGTCTTATGAGAACCTCCCCCACCGGAGGCAATACGCCACTCAATGAAATGCCTTCAACCCGCCGGGTTGACTACGCCTGCGGACTGCATGGAATGCACGGACCCCGCGCGTGTTGCCCCTGCCCTCCACTCGACTCCTGCTCCTCGGCTTGGCCACCGCTTGGGCCAGCGTAGCGCTGCCGGCCGCCGACACCCCCGTCATCGGGGCACCGGATGTTCCGCCCGTGCTGGCACCGGGATCGAAAGCTCCCGACCTGCCGAACGACGCGCTCTTCGCCGGGTTCGTCCCGCACCTCCAGTTAACCATCACGCCGGAGAATATCGCCAAGCTCCTGCAGGACCCGCGGACGCTCGTCCCGATGACGATGAAGGAAGTCGGCGGCGCAACTTTGGAAAACTGCTCGGTCAAAATCAAAGGCTCCGTCGGAAGCCTCCGCCAAATTAACCAAGACCGCCCTGGGCTTTCGATTCGCACCGATAAGGTGAAGAAGACGCAAGAGTTTCGGGGCATCGCCAAATTCCAGCTCAATAACTGCGCCCAAGATAATACCTACCTGCATGAGCAGATCGCTGGCGAGATGGCCCGCAAGGCCGGCATCCCGGCGTCGCGCTGTACCCATGCCTTCGTCACCCTCAACGGGAAGGTCCAAGGCACGTACGTCTTAAAGGAAGGCTTTAATACCGAATTCCTCCGCTACTTTTTCAAAAATACCACCGGCCACCTCTACGACGGCGGTCTGCACCAGGACATCCACCCCAACCTCGAGTGCGATCAGGGCGACCCCGCCGAAAAATCGCGGCTGTCCGAGTTCGTCTCCGCTCTCGGTGAACCCGATGCTGCCAAGCGCGCCACCCGCGTGGGCAAAATCTTGGATATCGACGCCTACCTCCGGTATCTCGTGATGGAAAATATCATGGTGCACGGGGACGGTTATTCCTACCGAGCCAATAACTACCGGGTCTACGAGAACGTCGATGATGGTAAGTTCGTCTTCCTCATGCACGGCATGGATAATGTATTCGGCGTCGACTCTTGGGGGCAGAGCAGTCCACGGGCCTACATCCATTCCTCGCCCGTCAATGCCCCGCTCTACCCGGGCGCCAGCGTCACCGCCGTATCGCAAGCGCTCTGGACCTCCAAGGATGCCCCCGCCCTCCGCGAGCGCTTCCGCCAGCAAAGCTTCCTCGTCTACGAAAAGATTATTCGGCCTATCGATTGGGGTCGGCGGACCGAACAGGTGGCGGCAGAACTCAAGTCCAAGCTGCAATCCATCGATGCCGCGGAGGCCAAGCGCTTCGAGCAACGCGGCAAGGATGGCGCCAAGCAAGTCCGCGCCCGGATGGATTTCGTGAAGGCGCAATTCGAAGACGCCTACCGCCTCCGCTCACCGAGTGGGGGCAAGGCCGCCCTCGGCAATTACCTCTGGGTCCCCTCGGCCGACAAAGGTGAAGCCAAGGAAACCACCGTCGCCGGGAAGGACTGCTTCTACCTGCAGGCCGGCGCCGGAGGCCGCGCGGAGTTACGGCTCGCGCTTTGCTTAGGCCCTGGCCGATACCGCTTGGAAGCAAAAGTTCAGCACAAGGGGATTAAGGCTGGTAGCGGTGAAGGTGCGAAAGGCGCGCGCCTCCGTCTGTCCGGTAATCCGACCGGCGCCACGAATCAGACCTTCCTCGGGGACAGCCCCTGGAAGTCCACGACCCTCGACTTCACGGTGGCTGACAACGACCCTACAATTATTGTAGAACTCCCGGCGGGCGTCGCGGGCGAACTCTGGCTTGATCGGAGCAGCGTGCAATTGGTGCGACTCCCTTGAATCGCCCGACTGAGGAAGGAAGTTTCAGAGTCCCTCATAAAGAAAAGACCTTATTGCCAGTCGCTCCAAGGGGTTGACTCCCTTAAATCCCAGAGCCATTTTGACGGCTCCCAGCCCACCTCAGCTTGGTCCCGTTTACCGCCACTCCTTCCGCCCTGTCACGTTCTGTTAACGTGTGGTGGGCATGGCTGTGCTTAACGGCAGCGGCCTCCGCCCAAACCGCACCGGCGCCCGCGACGCCCGTCATCGGCGCGCCGGATGTCCCCGCCGCCCCGGTCATTGGCCCAAAGACGCCCGACCTCCTCCCAGACGCCCTCTTCGCAGGCTTCGTCCCGCGCCTGACGCTACTCATTCCCCCAGAAAGCATGGCGGCCCTAGCCAAAGACCCCCGCTCCCTCGTCAAGTTCACCCTCAAGGAAACCAACGGGCAGACGCTGGAGAACTGCTCGCTCAAACTCAAAGGCTCCGCCGGCAGCTTCCGGCAAATCAACGAAGACCGCCCGGGGTTTTCCATCCGGACTGACAAGGTTAAGAAGGATCAGGAGTTCCGGGGCTCTTCGAAATTCCAGCTCAATAACTGCGCCCAGGACGGCACCATGCTGCACGAGCAAATCGCGGGCGAGATGTCCCGCAAGGCCGGCATCGTCGCTTCGCGCTGCACGCACGCCTATGTGACGCTCAATAACAAGGTCCTCGGCACGTACGTACTCAAAGAAGGCTTCAATGGTGAACTCCTGAGCTACTTCTTCAAAAATACCAGCGGTCACCTCTACGACGGGGGCTTCCTCAACGAGATCAACCCCAACCTTGAAGTCGA
>CAITUF010000012.1 GCA_903895475.1 uncultured Opitutia bacterium
GTTTAAACTGCACGTTCAGAGAAGACGGGCCGAAGCCTTCACCAGCTCCTCGTCAAAGAAGTTTAGCCCCATGCCGGCGTCGACGATGATGCCTTGGCCGTTGACGCCACTGGAGCGCGGCGAGAGCAGCCAAACCGCGGTATCTGCGACTTCCTGCGTCTTGAGGGCTTCCTTGCGGAGCGTCATCTTTTCAGCGTGCAGATAGTTATCGAGGTAGCCAGGAATACCCGCACTCGCGCTGGTCTTAAGTGGGCCCGCGTTAACGCTATTGAAGCGCACGCGTGTATCGGCGGAGAAAGACTTCGCGAGGAAGCGGCTGGCGGACTCCAAGGCCGCCTTGATGGGCGACATGTAACCGTAGTTGGCGGCGGTCACTTGGGAAGAAATACCGATGGAGACGACCGAGGCATCCTTGGCCAGGTGCGGCTTGAGTGCGCGGGCGAGCTCCACCAAGGAGAAACAGGAGATCGCGGTGGCCTGCAGGAAGTCTGCACGGGTCGTCTCATGGAACGGCTGCATCCCGCGGGAGAAATTAGCAAAGGCAACGCTATGCAGGACGCCTTGGATTGGGCCATGCTCGCGACCGACCGCTGCGGCGAGGGCGATGGTTTCCTCCTCGCGTTCTAAATCGCAAAGGTAGGTCGGCTTACCGTCCAGCAGGCCCTTCAGCGAATCCAGACGAGCCTGCGAGCGCACGGAGTAGACCACCTTGGCGCCCTCCGCCTCCAGCGTCTTGGCGACGTGCCAGGCGACCGACTTCTTGTTGGCCACGCCGAGGACGAGGAAGGTTTTGCCGCTAAGGCCGAGGAACGACATGACGTGATTTCAGGCTGGCTGGTCGACGAGGGCGAGCGCGAAACGCAACGTCAGGACGGCCTTGCCATCGCGACGGACCGTGCCCGTGAGAAAGTGAAACTGTTGCAACGTCTCCACATGCTTCACTTCGATAACAACCGTGTCGCCGGGCTTTACCATCCCCTTGAACTTAGCTTCTTCGATACGGCAGAGTACCGGCGTCTTGCCATCGGGGGCACTGCCTTCGGCTTGCAACTTGCGGGTCAGGTAAACCGCACCGGTCTGAAAGACCGACTCGCACAAGAGGACCCCGGGGGTGATGGGGTTCCCAGGATAATGGCCGGCATAGAAAGGCTCATCGGCCCGGAAGGTACGGGTGCAAATAGCCCCATCGGCCCGGACCTCTTTGATTTCATCGATGAAAAGGAAAGGGGGGCGGTGCGGGATGGTGGCGAGGACTTCCGGCAGCATGCGTGCAAATTGCCCCCAGAACTCCTGACAAGCGATATGAAAACACCCTAGGGACGTTTGCTTTTTTCTGGGAACGGCCCAAGTTCATCTGGGTATGAAAGCCCTCGCCACCATGCTCCTCTCCCTCCTCCCCTTCCTCGGCAGCTCCGCGGAGCGACTCGCCGTCGGCGACGCCCTGCCCGCCGTCACCTGCAACGACCAAGACGGCAAAGCCGTCGACGTGGCCGCCGAAGGTGCCAAGGGCTACCTCCTCGTCTACTTCTACCCGAAGGCCAAGACGGGTGGCTGCACCAAGCAAGGCTGCTCCCTCCGCGACAGCTGGGGCGATCTCAGCAAACTAGGCGTCAAGGTCTTGGGCGTAAGCACCGATGGCGAAAAGCTCCAAAAAGAGTTCCGCGATGAACAGAAGTTCCCCTTCCCTCTCTTAGCCGACAAGGACAAGAAAGTCGTCGCCGCCTTCAAGGTCCCTACGACCATGGGCTTTGCCAGCCGTTGCGCTTACCTCTTCAAGGACGGCAAGTGCGTCTACGCTGACAACAAGGGCCACACGGGCGACCAGGCCCAGCAGATTCTCGAGTTCCTGAAGAAGTAAGCGGACGCGCTGAAAACAAAAAGGCCGCCTCAACCGAGGCGGCCTTTTTTATGCCTAGGGCAGACCTCAGTGGCCCTTAATCGGGAAAAGGTCCGTCACGCTGTTATTACCGTGGATACGCCGGATAGCGTCGGCGAGCAACGGGGCGATCGACAGGACGGTGATGGGCAGACCACGGGTGTCAATGGGCACGGAATTGGTCGTGATGACTTCATCAATGACACCCGTCCGGAACCGTTCGTAGGCAATCTCTTGAATCATGCAGTGCGAGACCATCGCGCGCACCGAACGGGCACCGTTCTTCTTCAGCAATTCGGCGGCGGCGGTCAAAGTGCCGGCGGTTTCGGTCATGTCGTCGACTAAGATGATGTCGCGGCCTTCCACCTCACCGACGAGGCTAGTGGCCTGAACGGTCGTCGCGCTCGTGCGGCGCTTAGCCACAAAACCATAAGGCAGGTGCAGCATGTCGGCCACGGCCGAGGCGTATTTAAGGCCACCGACGTCGGGCGAGAACACCGTGGCATCCTTGAGCCAAGGCTTGTCCTTGATGTGCTTGTAGAAGACTGGGGAGGCGTAGAGATGGTCGACAGGGATATCGAAGAATCCTTGGATCTGCTGGGCGTGGAGGTCGACCGTGAGAACGCGGTTGGCGCCAGCGGCGGTTAAAAGGTTAGCGACCAACTTAGCGGTGATGGGCACGCGCGGTTTGTCCTTACGATCCTGACGGGCGTAGCCGAAGAATGGAATGACCGCGGTGATGCGGGCGGCCGAAGCGCGGCGCAGGGCATCAATCATGATGAGCAGCCCCATGATGCGGTCGTTGGCTGGTACGCACGTGGGCTGAATGATGAAGACATCGCAGCCGCGGATATTCTCGTTGATCTGCACGAACGTCTCGCCGTCGGGGAAGCAGTTGACCGTAGCCGAACCCAGCGGCTCGCCGAGGTTCTGGCAGATTTCCTGGGCGAGCGCCGGATTGGCGTTCCCAGTGAAGATTTTCATCGCAGGCAAGGTCATGGATTGGAACGGCTACCAGCGTCCAAGGACGCGACCAGCGAATCAACCTTTTTGAACAAGTCGGGGAGTTTTCTGGATAACACGACTAACCGACGTTCCAATCCAATGGGAATGGCCGGCGTACCGTTATAAAAGCCGTCCGCGGGGATATCAACGAATACGCCCGTTTGGGCGCCCAGTTGGACACGGTGGCCGAGGGTGAGATGGCCCGCCACGCCGGACTGCCCACCCAACACGCAGAAATCGCCCAGCGTTGTACTCCCGGCGATGCCGACCTGGGCGGTGATGAGGCACTGTTGGCCGATACGAACGTTATGGGCAATCTGGACCAAGTTATCGATTTTCGTACCGCGGCCGATGACCGTCTGGCTAAAGCGAGCCCGGTCGATGGTGGTGTTGGCGCCGACATCCACATCGTCTTCGAGGATAACATTACCAATCTGCGGGATGCGGTGAATCTGGCCGCCGGCGGGTTCGTAGCCGAAGCCATCAGAGCCCACGACCACGCCGGGCTGGAGGCGACAACGTAAGCCCAAGCGGCAATAGTCCGCGAGCGTGACACCGTTCTTCAACCAGCAGCCTGCACCGACGACGGCCTGCACACCGATCAAGCATTGGGCTTCGATGACGGCCCCCGCGCCAACGTGCGCACCGGCGCCGATCACGCAGAGCGGGCCAACATAGGCGGAAGCGTCGATGACGGCCGTAGCGTCGATTACTGCCGTCGCATGGATGCCGGCAGCGGGCTTCGGCCAAAGCTGGGCCTCGATGGCAGCGCAAACGAGTGCCAAAGCATAAGAAGGCTTGGCAACGCGGAGGAAAGCCTGCCCAACGGCGGGCTGACCGGCGTAATCGCCAGGGACGAGAATGACGCCAGCCCGGGAGGTCGGGACTTCGGTCGCATACTTAGGGTTACCCAAGAAAGACAAGTCCTCGGGGCCGGCTTCCGCCAAGGAAGCCAAGGATCGCACCTTACCCAGATACTCGCCCTCGACCTTCGTCGCGCCGGTGAGGGCGACGAGTTGTTGGGTGTCGAGTAAGATGGACATGTGCTGAAATAAACCGCCCCTGACTAGCAGGGGCGGTTGGTCTTATTTAGCGGCCGGCTTGTCGCCAGCGGGCGCCACGGGAGCGGCCGGAGTAGCCGGTGCGGCCGGTGCGGTCGGTGTGGCCGGTGCTTCAGCGGGCTTGTACCCGGCGTTCAGGACCTTCACGACCTCATCGGTGATATCGAGCGAAGCGTCGGTGTAAAGCGAGACGCCCTTCGGGAGGACGAGCTGCAGCGACTTCGCCTTAGAGATTTTTTCCACTTCGGCACGGACCTCAGCACCAATCGTCTTAGTCA
>CAITUF010000013.1 GCA_903895475.1 uncultured Opitutia bacterium
GGTCGGCGGCGTGGTGATAACCATTTGATGCAGCGTGCCCCCACGGATGGCGCGCGGGTCGGCGAACTCCTGCTGCTCGGCGCCGTCTTTCCAGTCGAGGTCCTTCGGGAGGTCACTCGCTTGGGCGAAGTGGAAGAATTCGGGGTGCTGCTTATAGAATTCGGCGGCACGCGGGTCGCGGAAGGTCTCGGCGGAGACGGACGTGAACGCGAGACAGGTGACCAGCAGGGCGAAGAGTGTTTTCATTTCTGGACGCGTTTGATGTCGAAGGCTTCCTGAAGGCCTTCGCCGATGGAATTAATCATGACCATAAGGCCGACGAGGCAGGAAAGCGCTGGCGTGAGAATCCACCATGACCGCCAGTTCTCGCGGCCTTGGCGCAGGAGGTCGCCCCAAGAGGGCTCGGTGGGCGGGAGGCCAAAGCCGAGGTAGTCGAGGGCGGAGAGGGAGAAGACGAGCCCGTGTAAGGTGAACGGCAGAGTGGTCAGAATGACGGTGGCGCAGTTGGGCAAGATGTGCTTCCAGAGGATGCGAAAATGTCCGGCGCCTAGCGTGCGCGAGGCGTTCACGTAATCGCGGGCAGCGACTTGGTAAGCCGATGCCCGCAGCTGTTGAGCGAGGCCGATCCAAGAGAAGGCGACCAGTAAGAGGGCGAGGGCGATCAGGCTGGGCTCCAAGATACTCGCGAGGAAGATGATGGCGTAAAGAAAAGGGATGTTCGACCAGACCTCCATGATGCGCTGCAAGATGAGGTCAAAGAGGCCCCCGAAGTAGCCCATGGCGGCGCCGAGCAGGAGGCCCACGGCATAAACGGCGGGTAGGTAGAGTGCCGCGGCCAGGAGGAGCAGGCGAAAGCCGCCCCAGAGGCGGGCCAGAATGTCGTGGCCGGATTCATCGGTGCCCAGCCAATGCCCATCTTGCCCGGGTGCGCACGGCGAGGGAATCATCGTATAGAGGGCGCCGCGGGGCGTCCAATCTAGCGAGGTGCCCGTAGGCCAAGTGAAGTCCACCTTGCCGTCGACGAACTTAGCCCGGGCTACGGTGGTGCCACCGGTGATGACCTTGGCGTCGCCGGAGAGCTGGCCATTCACAATGGTCCAGGAGCGGGCGCGGGTGCCATCGGGATTAAGCGTAAAGATGCGGCTTTCCCCGATGACGCCGCGAGGTCCACACCATTTACCGCTGGCATCTTGGTGCACGGGAGGCATGACTTCGCTGACCTCATCGGGTGCGAAGGGTATGGGCGGCATAAGTACCCAACCGCGTCCGTCCGCGGCAACTTGTTTGGCGAGTAATCGGTACTTGGGTTCGGCTTCGCCACTGTAGCCGAGTTCCGTCGCTGAGATGAAGCCGGCGAATACCGGGAAGCGCCAGCGGCCATCGATTTGGAGGGCGAGCGGGCGGTTGCCAACGAGTAAGGGTCCGAGCAGCGCCAGCAGCGTGAGGATGGTTAAGACGAGGAAAGACCACCAGCCAGCGCGGTGATGGCGGAAACGCTCGAGGCGGCGACGGGTGATGGGGTCGAGCCAGTTCATGCTTTTTTGTCGAACCGAATGCGTGGATCGGCGGCCGCCACACAAAGGTCGGAGACGATGTTGCCGAGGAGCATCGCTAGGCTTGATAGGGTGAGCAGTCCAAGGAAGACTGGGAAATTACGATGCGAGAGGGCATCAAATCCCAGTAGGCCCATGCCCGGGATATTGAAAGTTACTTCAATGAGAAAGGACCCAGTTAGGAAGAAGCCAAGATTATGTCCAAACGTCGCAGCAATCGGGATTAAGGAATTACGGAGGGCATGCACATAGACAATACGACGGAAGCCCACGCCTTTGGCGCGAGCGGTCCGGACGTAGTCGGCGCCAAGGTTTTCGAGGAGACCGTTGCGGGTGAAGAGTGTGAGCGCGGTAAAGGACCCGATCGTCATGCAGGTCAGCGGGAGAACGGTGTGCTGTAGGCGGGCGCCCCACGTCAGGCTATCCCATGCGAAGCCTTTGGTCGGGAACCAGCCGAGTTGGAAACAGAGGACTTGCAGCAAGGCCACGGCGAGGATGTAGCCGGGAACCGAGTAGAGGATAAAGAGCGCTTGTGACGTCAGTGTATCGAACCAGCTGTCGCGTTGGAGGGCTTTGATGACGCCGAGAGGGATGGAGACCCCGTAGGCGATGACCATCGTCCAGAAGCCGAACCAAAGCGACAGGGGTAGGCGTGCCTTGATTTCGTCCCAAACTGGCTTATCGGACTCCGTTGAGGTGCCGAGGTTGAGTTGGAGGACGCCCGAGAGCGAAGGGTGGTAGGCGACGATGCGCACAGCCTTTTCCGGGTCGTCGGGCAGGGGGGCGGCCTCCGCTTTCCAGTTGGCCCGCCGGGACCCGTCCAGATTGCGAACGGTGAAGGCGGTGCCCTCGGCGGTCACTTTGATTTTAACCGTGGCCCCTGGCTTGGTCTCATCGGCGACTTCCAGTTCGGCGACGCCCTTAGTGTCCAGACGGGCCGTGGCCTGGAGGGCGGGGCCCGGCCAAACGCCAAGCCAGATAGCATAAGCTTCTACAAGAGGACGGTCGAAACCATAGCGCCGTTTGAGGTTATCCAGCTCCTCGGGTGAGGCTGGGCCGGTGGGGCGCGCCTTCCCGCTGCCGCGCTTTTGGTCAGCCTGTTGCCGTTCGGCCATGGCTTGCTCGATGGGGCCGCCGGGTACGAAGCGCGTAAAGCAGAACGCAACGAAAGTAATCCCGATGAAGGTCAAAGGGAGGAGCAGCAACCGTCTGAGGACGTAGTCGCGCATGTGGGTAGGTCTTTAAGGCAACGACTAGAGGGGAGGGGTCAACCCGAAAGGTCGCTTCTTGCGCTATGGGCTTTAGGTCGATACTGAGAAGGGGTGACTGTACCCCAATTGCTGCTTCTCATGCTCGGTCTCGCTCTATTAGCGATTGGCCTTTTCCTCTTACTCTTCCTTTGGCGAGGCCTGCGTCGCCATCCTTCGATGACGTGGGGCTATTGCTTGATGCAGACGATTTGTTGGTGCTTCGTGCGGGTCTTTTATCGCGTGGAGGTACGGGGGCTTTCGAATATCCCCTCAACCGGCGGGGCTTTGATTATTTGTAATCACGTTTCGTATGTCGACGTGGTGGTGCTGGGCGTGCTGTGCCCCCGCCCGATTCGTTACCTCTCATGGGAAGGGTTCGAGCGTAACCCGATCATCAACAAGTTGACGCGGATAATGCGGACGATTCCAGTCAACGAGACGAAGGCTAAGGACGCCATCCAGAAGTCAGCTGACGCGCTCAAGGAGGGGGAAATTGTTTGCATCTTCCCCGAGGGTAGTTTGACGCGTAATGGGGGCATCTTGCCGTTACGGCGGGGCTTCGAGTTAATCGCGCGCCGGGCGAATGTGCCCATCGTGCCCATGGCCATGGATGGTCTGTGGGGTTCAATCTTTAGTCACCTCGGTGGTAAGTCTTTCTTCAAGTGGCCTAAGCATTTCCCGCGCCCTATCTCCGCAGTCATCGGCAAGCCGTACCCTTTCTCGGAGCATGCCCAGACGCGTTTACGCTTGCTCGAACTGGCGGCGGAAGCTTTTGCCCTCCGGCCTTCGCTCCAGGGTCACTTGGGTCGGGAAGTCACCGTTGGCTTGGCCGCTAAGGGTGGCCAAGTCGCTTTGGTCGACCGCACGGGCGCGCGGCGCGAGTTCTCCGGGGCCATGCTCTTGGCTTTGGCCTGGGTCATCTCCCGGCGCTTACGTGCGGCGACGGCCGTGCGTCGCGTCGCCATCGTGTTGCCGCCTGGGGTCGCCGCCGCGGTTGCTAACTTGGCTTGCGTCATGGTCGGCAAAATCCCCGTGAACCTTAATTTCACGCTGGGCCGGGATCAGGTGCAATCGTGCCTGCGTCGCGCCGAGGTCGACTTGGTGATCACCGCCGAAGCGTTCAAGGTAAAGCTTTCCGAAAAGTTTCCGGATTTCCCTTGGGGCGACCGCCTGATGGATATCGCTGCAGAGCTCCAGTCGTTACCTCGCTGGCAAGTGGCCTGGCGGATGGCCTTGATTCGGGCGCTGCCGTCTCGACTGATCCCGTTGTTGGCTGGAGTGCCTGCCCATGGGGGCGACGACGAGGCCGCTTTATTGTTCACCAGTGGTAGCTCCGGTGAGCCGAAGGGGGTAATTCTTTCGCACCGTAATATTTTGGCTAACTTGCGGCAAATCGAAGACGCCGATATCTTGCCTCCAACCGCGGTCCTGCTTTCTAGCCTACCAGTCTTTCATAGTTTTGGTTTCACCGTGGGTCTGTGGTATTTCATGACACGTGAAGGCACCTTGGTGACTTTACCTTCGCCGCTCGATACGAATGGCTCCATCAAGGCAATCAAGGAAGAGCGTGTGACGGTCACGGTGGGCACCCCGACTTTTCTGCGTCCGTACCTGCGGCGCGCCACCGCCGAAGACCTTAAGTCTTTGGAATGGGTCGTGGTCGGGGCGGAAAAATTACCGGATGACTTGGCCACCGGCTTCGGGGAACAGCTGCAAACCCCCATGCTCGAGGGTTATGGCATTACGGAGACTAGCCCGGTCCTTGCGGTTAACGTCCCCGACAAGGCCGAAGACGAAGCCCCTAATGGGATCTGGACGGGTAACATTCGTGGCTCTGTCGGCCGACCCGTCATGGGCGTCGCGGTGCGTTTCGTTGATATCGAAACCGGCGCGGTCCTGCCAGTCGGTCAGGTCGGCCTCCTCGAGGTGCGCGGTGCTAACGTTTTCACAGGCTATTTAGGCGACCCGACCCGCACGGCCGAGGCCAAGGTGGATGGTTGGTATCGAACTGGTGACTTGGCGCGTTTGGATGACGACGGTTTCTTGTATCTGGCTGGTCGGCTTTCCCGCTTCTCCAAAATCGGCGGCGAAATGGTGCCGCATGGTACCGTCGAACAAGCTTTGCTGAAGGCCTTGAATCTACAGGCCTCCGCGGAGGCCGTTATCGCCGTTTCAGCTGTTAGCGATCCCGCCAAGGGCGAGCAGTTGGTCGTCCTCCATACCATCGACCTAGACCCCGACGCCTTACGAGCCACCTTGGCGGCCGAGGGCTTGGCGAATCTGTGGATACCTAAGGTGTTCAAGAAAGTACCCGGCATCCCGATTTTGGGCACGGGCAAGCTGGATTTGAACAAGCTGCGCCAACTGGCACAGGGCTGACGCGGTTTTGGCTCGCTTGTGGCTTAGGGTAGGGGTGTCCTATTTTACCGCTCATGCCAAAGAAAAAGAAGCCCGCTCCTAAGTCCGCTACCCGTCGACCGGTCAAGCCGGCTCCGAAGGCTAAGGTCCGCACCAAAATTTCTGTTAAGAAACCTGCGCCGCTGGCGTCGAGCGTTCCGGGCGTGCCTTCGGTCCCGGCTTTCCGCGAAGCGATTCTGCGCCACCTGAAAAGCACCTTTGCCCGGGATCCGATCACGGCGACCCGTAACGATTGGTGGTCGGCTACCTGTATGGCCGCCCGTGACTTGATGCTGGAGCGCTATATTGCGACGCAGTCAGTCCACGCGTCCAAGAACGTCCGTCGCGTTTATTACCTTTCCTTGGAGTATCTCATGGGTCGGGTGCTCTCCAATAACCTGGTCAACCTCGGCCTGCGCGAAGTCGCGGGGGCAGCCTTGAAGAGCCTCGGTCAGGACTTGGAGGCGGTGACGGAAGAAGAAGCGGACATGGGCCTCGGTAATGGTGGCTTGGGCCGTCTCGCCGCCTGTTTCTTGGATTCGCTGGCGACGATGGATATCCCGGCCATCGGTTACGGCATTCACTATGAATTTGGTCTATTCCGCCAGACATTCGTGCAAGGTCGCCAAGTCGAGGTCGCGGACGCTTGGTTGGCGAATAACAACCCATGGCTCATCCGTCGCCCGAACTTCCGCGTCCGCGTCCCGCTCTACGGCCGTGTCCAACAAAACGTCGATGACCGTGGTAACCATCGCGCTGAACTCGTCGATACGCGCGACCTCGTCGGTGTGCCTTGGGATATCCCGATTGCCGGCTTCGCGGCGAGCAGCGTTAACTTCCTCCGCCTTTGGGAATCCAAGGCGACGACCGAGTTCGACTTTCGTGCCTTCGACCGTGGCGGCTATGTCGAGGCCGTCCGTGATCGCGATGCCAGTGAAACAATCTCCAAGGTCCTCTACCCGAACGACAGCACCGAAAGCGGCAAGGAGCTCCGGTTGGTGCAGCAGATCTTCTTTGTGTCGTGCTCGCTCCAGGACATCTTGCGTCGGCACCGCCGGCTGAACCCGGACTTCTCAAACCTGCCGGAGAAGGTTGCCGTCCAGCTCAACGATACCCACCCGTCTATTTCGGTCGCCGAGATGATGCGCCTGCTCATCGATGTGGAACGCTTGGGCTGGGATGAAGCTTGGTCCGTTTGTACCCGCGTCTTCAGTTACACGAACCAC
>CAITUF010000014.1 GCA_903895475.1 uncultured Opitutia bacterium
GGGCTTCTTCTTTGAATACGTCGCCGCCTATGAACAAGCTGCGGTTGGCTTAGGCTTCACGCCCGAGCAGGCCAAGTTACTAGTCCGCCAGACTTTCAGCGGTTCGCTGGCCTTGTTGGCCGTGACCGGCGAGACGCCTGAGAATTTACGTAATCAAGTCACCTCGCCTGGTGGAACGACCAAGGCCGGACTTGACGCCATGGCCGCCGCCAACTTCCGTCAGATCGTCGCTTCCGCCCTCATCGCCGCCCAAGCGCGCGGCGAAGAGCTGGGCAAGGCGAAGTAGGTCGGGGCAGAGTACAGAGTACAGAGTACAGAGTACAGAGTACAGAGTACAGAGTGCAGGGGACGGATATTGGTGGAGAGTAGTTTCTTCTTCTGCATCTCCTCCAGCCAACCAAACTCCAGCCAACCAGTCCCCTTAAGTTCCTACTTATTCCAAGGAGCGCGGGCGAGGAGGAGTCCCATACCGCACCAGTCGGTGACGCCCGCGAAGACCAGGCCTGCGCCAATAAAGCCGCTGAGGCCATAAAAACCAGGGTGAACCCAGGTGCCGAGGATTACGCCTGTAGTAACCAGTGCACCCGCGGCGATGCGGACCTGACGTTCCACCGAGATCATGCCGCCGGCGTCCTTATCCATGGGGAGTCCGGCCTGTGCGCAGGAATTCGTGCCGCCTTGGACGACGAGGGTCTTGAGACCGCTGGCAGCCAGACGCTGCGCCGCGGTCCGCGCGCGACCGCCGGAGGCGCAAAGCAGCAAGACGGTGGCTTGTTCGCGGCCTTGGAGGAGGGCGTGCACGGTCGTCGCATTGACGCTTTCCAAGGGCAGGTTCACGGCCCCTTGGACCCGTCCCGAGCGGAATTCCGCCGGCGAACGGACATCGAGCAGCAAGGCTCCTGTGCTGGCTTCGGCCATCACGTTGAGCGGGTGCAACTCGTCATGGCGATCGGTCGCGATGGCGGGCGCCCCGCATGGCTTGGTCGCACCGCAAGTGGCCGCGGCGGCTGCCGTGAAGTTTCGATTCAAGGCAAGGTCCCGGACGTAGGTTGCGCCCGAGATGTTGTGGGCATCGAATCCATGCTGCCGGAGGATGCGCGTACCGATGTGCGCGCGGAGTCCGCTGTGGCAGGCGACGGCGGTGGGCTTGGACTTATCGAGTTCTCCGAGGCGCTCGCGGAGATTGTTTAGTGGGATGTTAAGTGCCTGCTCGGCACCGATTAGCTTGAGTTCGGCGCATTCTTCGGCGTCGCGCAGGTCGACGACTTGATAGCCAGATAGGTCGACGTCGGGTGCGAGTAACGGGGCGGAGCCTTCGAGGTCGTTGATCGCGGCGAAGGCCGCCATGTGGAGCGCATCCTTGGCGGAGCCGAAGGGCGGGGCGTAGGCGAGGTCGACCTGGGCGAGATCGCGGACGGTGCCGCCGAAGTGCAGGAATGACGCCACCACATCGAGTCGCTTGTCGATGCCCGCGGCCCCGACGGCTTGCGCCCCGAGAATCCGGCCTGTGCCCGCTTCGTAGACGAGTTTGAGTGTGAAGGACTTAGCGCCTGGGTAGTAGCCGGCGTGGTGATTGGCGGTGATGTGCACCGCGCGCGCTTCGACCCCACGCTTGAGTGCGGACTTCAGCGAATCGCCCGCAATACCTGCGCCGAGTCCGAAGACCTTGATGATCGCGGTGCCCCAAGCGGCCGGAGCCGTCGCCGACTGGCCCGTGGCGGCGTGCTCGCCCACCAAGCGCCCCGTGCGATTGGCGATACCAGCGAGCGGCACTCGACCACGAAGGCCCGTCGTTCCGAGCCGGTATTCCGCTGCATCACCGACGGCATAGATATCCAAGTCAGCCGTCCGTTGGTATTCATCGGTAAGGATGCCGCCGGTCGGGCCTACCACGAGGCCGGCGTTGACCGCCAATTGGTTGTAGGGACGCACGCCGAGTCCCAAGATGACGAGGTCCGCCTCGACCACGCGGCCATCCTCGAGGACGACTCCGCTGGCCTTGCCGTTGGTTTCACGGATTGCGGTGAAGCCGGTCCCCGAGATGAGTTCCACACCGTGGCGGAGCAGTTCACGGCGAAGCGGCTCGGCCATCTCCCCGTCGAGCGGAGGAAGGACTTGCCCGCCGCGTTCGATGAGGGTCACCGCTAGGCCGCGTTCCTTGAGTTGTTCGGCGACTTCCAAGCCGATGAAGCCGGCCCCGACCACCGCGACCTTCTGGACAGACGGTAGCTGAGAGAGGATTCGGTCCATATCTTCGATATTGCGCAGCGTATGGACGCCAGTGGCGCGCACGCCGGGGACATCGGGGAGGAGTGGGGCGGCGCCGGGCGCGAGGATAAGTTTGTCATAGGACTCCGTGTACTCCGAGCCGGCCTGATGGTCGCGGATCCGCACCGTCTTGCTCGTACGGTCGATGGCGAGGGCTTCATGGCGGACCCGTACCTCGATGTTGAAGCGTTTCTTAAACATCTCTGGCTTGGCCACCAGGAGCTTGGCCCGATCTTGGATGACGCCCCCGAGGTGGTAGGGGAGTCCGCAGTTCGCGAATGACACATAGGCGTCCTTCTCGAGCATGATGATGCGGGCCTGCTCGTTCATGCGGCGGGCACGGGTGGCGGCGGAGGCGCCTCCGGCGACGCCACCGACGATGAGAATCTTGGGAGAGGGGGTCATAATATTATTTGGCGAAATGAGAACGGATGCAGCCGAGGATCGTGAGGCAACCGGTATGAGCGATGCGGTAGCGGGCAATGCGGCCGGTACGATCGGCGGCGACCAGTCCATGCGCACGGAGGCGCATCAGGTGCTGGCTGACGGTCGCCTGCGGGCGCTTCAGTTTGGAGGTGAGCTCAGAGACCTCGAGCGGTCCAGCCTCCAGGGCCTCGACGATGCGGAGTCGTTCCGGGTGGGAAAGGGTGCGCAAGGCCGCGGCGCAGTGGCGGAGGACTTTTGGATCAAGCGTGGTCGCCTTAGACATATTCAATAGTTTGAATGTTTTTATCCGGTCGTCAAGTCGCAAAAGGGTCATGGCTTTAAACCGACTCCGTCCTCGATACAGCCATCGACTCAGCCATCTACTCTGGCAGGGCTTCAGCCCAGGCGATTTGCCGCGCTGACCAAGGCCTTGAGGCCCGCGAGTTCGATGTTCGCATCGACGCCGCAACCCCAGACGGTGCGGCCGTCCTTGGACTGCAACGAGACATAGGCGGCGGCGGAAGATTCCGAGCCAGCGGTCAAGGCATGCGAGCGGTAGTCCTTCAGGGAGAAGTTCGCCCAGCCCATGGATTCGAGGGCATGCACGAGGGCACTAATCGGGCCGTTACCTTCGCCGGTGAGCGTGAGGACTTTGCCGTCGCGACGAATCTCAGCTTTGCAGCACACGGTCTGCTTATTGACGGGGGCGGAGCTGAATGCGAGGAGTTCGAGCGGCGTGGCGACGTTCACGAAGTTCGTACGGAAGCATTCGTGGATTTCAGCCGGCGAGAGTTCCTTGCCGAGTTTGTCCGCATGCTTACCGATGAGGTTGCCGACTTCGGGGTGCATGAGCTTCGGCAGGTCAAAGCCAAACTCGCGGTCGAGGATGTAGGCGACGCCGCCCTTGCCGCTCTGTGAGTTGATGCGGATGATGGCCTCGTAAGAACGGCCAATGTCCATCGGGTCGATGGTGAGGTAGGGGACGTCCCAAGGAGCGTCGGCGCCAATCTTGCCGCGACGGTCCATGCCTTTCTTGATGGCGTCTTGGTGGGAGCCGGAGAAGGCCGTGAAGACGAGGTCGCCGCCGTAGGGGTGACGATCATGCACGCTCATGCGCGTGACGCGCTCATAGACCTCGCGGATACGGCCGAGCTTACGGAAGTCGAGCTGAGGGTCGACGCCGTGCGAGAACATATTCAACGCAACGGTGACGATGTCTACATTGCCTGTGCGTTCGCCGTTACCGAAGAGGGTGCCTTCCACGCGGTCGGCGCCCGCCATGAGGCCGAGCTCCGTGGCCGCGACGCCCGTGCCGCGGTCATTGTGCGTGTGCAAGGAAACGATGGCGCTAGCACGGTTCTTGAGGTGGCGGCAGAACCATTCAATCTGGTCAGCATGCGTATTCGGCGTGCCGGCTTCGACGGTCAGCGGGAGGTTGAGAATGATGCGACGCTGCGCGGTGGCGCCCCAGGCGGCAGAAACGGCTTCACAGACCTCGAGGGCGTAGTCGGCCTCAGTCAGGACGAACGTCTCCGGGCTGAATTCCAACTGCCACTTCGTCTCGGGCAGGGCATCGGTGAGCTCACGGATAAGCTTGGTGCCGGCGACGGCCATCTCGAGGACCTTCTCCTTGGATAACCCGAAGACGATTTCGCGCTGGGCCGGATTAGTAGGCGTGTAGAGGTGGACAATCGCCCGGCGAGCACCCTTGAGGGATTCGACGGTGCGACGGATGAGGTGCTCGCGGGCCTGTACCAAGACCTGCACCGAAACGTCGGCCGGGATGAGATCCTTCTCGATGAGCTCGCGGGTGAAGGCGAACTCCGTGTCAGAGGCGGAGGGAAAGCCAATTTCGATTTCTTTGAAGCCGATGCGGCAGAGCTCCTGAAAGAGCTCGTGCTTCTCCGCGACGTTCATGGGGATGGCTAAGGCCTGATTGCCGTCACGAAGGTCCACCGAGCACCAGCGGGGGGCGCACGAAATCGTCGCGTCGGGCCAGCGGCGGTCCGGGAGGGCGACAACCTTAAAGGGGCGGTATTTCTGGCCGGTGGGTTGCATACGCGGAAAAGGAGCGGAAAGGTGAGAGGTTAAGGGGCGGCGGGAATGAGGCGAGCGTGGTTTGGGTCGCTTCTAAAGCAAAAAGCCCGCCCGGAAGGTCCGGGCGGGCTTTCGCAAAAGGGCGAGACCCGGACTTAGGCGTCTGGCTTGGTCTTCGGAAGCTTGGTCACGCGCTTGATACCCTTGAGGGCACCACGCTTTTTCAGCAGCTCCACGCGCTCGAAGCGCTTGAGGACGTTACGCTTGGCGCCGGAAGAGGAGGCGCTGGACTTGAAACTGTTGTGCTGGGTCATGACCGTGAAGGGGAGGAAAGGTGGAGAAAAGGGCAGGGAGGGCGGGGGGCAAGGGGAAAAAGCCGAAAAGTGCGGTTCAGATGGTTTTTCCTTAGGATTAGGGGCTCTCTACCCTCGTCTTAGGCCAAGATGCCCTTGGCGACCTTGCCATGCACGTCCGTGAGGCGGAATTGACGCCCTTGGTAGCGGTAGGTGAGGGCTTCATGGTTAATCCCGAAGAGGTGCATGAGCGTGGCCTGCATGTCGTGGACGTGCATCGAGTCCTTGGTGATATTCCAGCCAAACTCGTCGGTCTCCCCGTAGACGTGGCCTTTCTTGATGCCCCCGCCGGCGAGCCACCAACTGTAGGCTTTGCCGAAGTGGTCGCGGCCCTTGAAGCCTTGGCCTTGTTGGTTCTGGCCAAATGGCGTGCGACCGAATTCTCCGCCCCAGACGACGAGCGTGTCGTCGAGCATGCCGCGTTGCTTGAGGTCCTTGACGAGTGCTGCGCTGGGTTGATCGGTATCTTGGCACTGCGCGGCTAGCTGACCAGTGGTGAGGTTGTTGTGCTGATCCCAGCCCGCATGCATGAGCTGCGTGAAGCGCACGCCCCGCTCGGCGAGGCGGCGGGCGATGAGGCAATTATTCGCAAATGTGCCTGGGATGAGGACGTCGGGTCCATACATCTCGAGGACGGCCTTGGGTTCGTTGCGGAAATCCAGCAGGTCAGGCACGGAGGCCTGCATGCGAAACGCCATCTCGTATTGCGAGATACGGGTGTCGATCTCGGGATCGCCGACGGTGCCGAGGTGCTCGCGGTTGAAGGCTTGGACGTCGTCGAGCATCGCGCGGCGCGCGTCGCGGCTGACGCCCGCGGGGTTGCCGACATAGGGCACGGGATCGCCGGCACCGCGGAAACGCACGCCCTGGTGCTTGCCCGGGAGGAAGCCATTACTCCAGTAATGCTCGAAGAAGAGCTGGCCGCAGGTCTTGGTCTTATCCGACGAGGTCATCACGACGAAGTCTGGGAGGTCCTCGTTCATCGTACCGAGGCCGTAGGCGAGCCATGCACCCATCGCCGGGCGACCCGGAATTTGCGAGCCCGTCATGAAGAACGTGACGCCCGGGGCGTGATTCACGGCCTCGGTGTTCATCGAGCGGACGACGCAGAGTTCGTCGGCGATGGAGCCAATGTGCGGTAACATCGTGCTCATTTCGATCTCACTGGAGCCGTATTTTTTGAAGGGTTTAATCGCCGGCACGCACGGCCACTTGGAGTAGCCGCTCGACATCGTGGAGAGGCGCGTATCGCCGCGGACGCTCGCCGGGATATCCTTCCCTGCGAAGTCGACCATCTTGGGTTTGTGGTCGTAGAGGTCGATGTGCGAGGGGCCACCGCCTTGCCAGAGACAGATCATGCGCTTGGCCTTGGGGGCGAAGTGCGGAAGGGCCGGGAGGCCGCCCTTCGCGGCGGGGCTGGCGGCCGCAAGGAGGTCGCGCGAGAGGAGCGAGGAGAGGGCGACGGCGCCGATGCCTTGGACGGAAGCGTTGAGGAAACTGCGGCGCGTGAGTCGCGTGCGCCATTCGGTCGGGGAGAGATGATCGTGGTCCATAGGTCAGTCGCGGGTCTGCGCAGCGTCGAGGTTAAGGAGGGCGAGGCATGCAGCGGTCAAGGCCGCTTGCTCGGTATTCTTGAGTGCGGCGTCGCGCTTACTTTCGCCAATGGCCAGCAAGGCGTCGGCGGACTTTGGGTCGTTCGCGTAGACGGTGCGTTGGCGGGCGAGCAAGTTGCGCAGGAGGGCCTGTTCACGCTCGGTGGGCGGGCGGCTCAGGATCAGCGCGTAGGCACGGGCGAGGCGGGCGTCGTCGGTGGACTTTTCCTTACTCACGCGTTCGGCCAACACGCGGGCGGCCTCAACCCAGGTCGGGTCATTCAGCATCGTGAGCGCATGCAGGGGTGAAGTGGTCAGCGTCGTCCGCACGCGGCAAGTCTGGCGCGCAGAGACGTCGAACATATTCACCGGCGCGATGGTGCGACGCCAGAAAGTGTAGAGGCTGCGGCGATAAAGGTCAGCGCCCTTGGAAGTCGGGTAGGTGAAGTTACGTTCCTTGGTGATCGCGAGGCTTTCCCACGGGGCGGGTGGGAGGTAAGGGTAGACGGGCGTGCCGCCGACTTTTTCGTTCAGCAGGCCACTGCTCGCGAGGGCGACGTCGCGCAGGACCAAGGACGGCAGACGGAAGCGCGGGGCGTGGGCGAGTAGTTTGTTTTCGGGGTCCTTGGCGAGGTGCTCGGGCTTGACGTGGCTGGACTGACGGTAGGTGCGGCTCGTGACGATGAGCTTCTGCAGGGCCTTGGTCTTCCAGCCGCTTTCCTGGTATTCGACGGAGAGCCAATCGAGGAGCGCTCGGTGGGTAGGGGCGTCGCTTTGCACGCCGAGGTCTTCGGAGGTACGTACGATGCCTTGGCCAAAGAAGTGCTGCCATTGGCGGTTCACCTGCACGCGGGCGGTCAGCGGGTGGTTAGGCGTAAAGAGCCATTGCGCTAGTCCGAGTCGGTTCGCGGGAGCATTCGCGGGTAGTTTCGGCAGGAAGGCCGGCGTGTTGAATGTAACTTTCTCCTTCTTCGAGAGGTACGCACCGCGGTCGAGGATATTGGTCTCACGGGCCGTCGCGTCGCTCATGATCATCACGCGGGCGTAATCCTCGGACGACTTGAACTTGGTGGCGGCGGTCTTGGCGTCGTCGATGGCTTTGAAGGCGGGTGATTTCTTCCGGTCGTCGGGGAAGACGTTCTTGTTATAGTGGGCCACGAGCGTCTTCTGTTGGGCGGCCGTGAGCTTAGCGCCTGGAGCGAGCAGGGCCTTCAGCTTGTCGTCGAGCATACCTTTCTTCTCTAAGGGCAAGGCTAGCCATGTTTCGTAGGCTTTGGCTTGGAGGGCCGCACTTTCTTTATTCTTGGTTTCGTAGTCGGCCTCGAGCTTGGCGAGTTGGGTCATCTGTTCCGGCGTGGGGACTTCGAGGAGCGGCTGATCGAGACGGAAGCGTGAGGGACCGCCGCCGGGGACGCCCCGTTCGGGTGCGTGGTTGAAGGCGTCGAGTAGGCTATAATAATCTTTCTGGGTCAGCGGGTCATACTTGTGGTCGTGGCACTGCGCGCAGGCTAAGGTCAGGCCAAGCCAAGTCGTCGACACTGTATCGACGCGGTCAAATAAGCTCACGTAGCGTTGTTCTTCCGCGATGTTACCGCCTTCGCCGTTCAGGATGTGGTTGCGGTTGAAGGCGGTCGCGAGCTTCTGCTCGGAGGTCGCATTGGGCAGGAGGTCGCCCGCTAAGAGTTCGGTGGTGAGTTGGTCGAAGGGCTTGTCGGCGTTCAGCTGGCGTACGATCCAATCGCGCCAGACCCATTGGTAGGTGTCGCCGTCCTGCTGGAAGCCGTTGCTGTCGGCGTAGCGGGAGGCATCGAGCCAGGGTAGCGCCATCCGTTCGCCGTAGTGGACAGACGCTTGTAGGCGATCGACCTGTTTCTCGTAGGCGTCGGGGCTACGGTCGGCGACGAACGCCGCGGTCTCTTCCGGAGTTGGCGGCAGGCCAGTCAGGTCGAGGGCTAAGCGGCGCAGTAGGACCTCACGGGGGGCTTCGGCTGAGAGCGTGAGGCCGGCCTGCTTAAGTCGCTCGGTAACGAAGGCGTCAATGGGGTGACGTTCGCCCACGGCGGGAAGGGGCGCTCGCCGGGGGGCGACGAAGGCCCAATGTTCTTCATAGGGTGCACCCGCGGTGATCCAGCGCTTGAGGGTTTCCTTTTGCGCGGCCGTGACCGTACGGTGCGCCTCGGGTGGCGGCATGACTTCGTCCTCGTCCTTGGAGAAGAGTCGCTTCACGAGCTCACTGCCGGCGGCGTCTCCAGGGATGAAGGCCTTCTGTTTCACGGCTTCCTCGCGGATATCCAGTCGCAGTTTAGCCTCGCGCTTATTGGCATCGGGACCGTGGCAATAAAAGCAGTTCTCGGACAAGATCGGACGAATGTCGCGATTGTACTCAAGGGGTGCGGTCTCGGCGGCGGCCACGGCAACGGCCGCTAAAATCCCGAGGGAGAGGGCGAGCTGACGGAGTGGGGTAGGGCGGACGAACATGACTGCTGGGGGTGGCAACCGACGGGGTGTCGGCGGGGGTAGGGATATGCAGTTTCCTAGACCATAGATGACAAGGATTTGTTTCCAATTTCTGCCTAGTTTCCGCCGCCTTTGGGGTTGCTGAAGAGGCGGGGCGTGTTGTCATTCAGTTAGGTGCGCATCCTCGATCGATACATCCTCCGTGAATGGGCCAAGGTCTTCGCCCTGTGCATGGCCAGCTTTTGCGGGCTCCTGCTCGTTTCTGAGGCTTATAACTGGATTCCTGACTTCCTCGGTTGGGGGTCCTCGGCTTGGACCATCGTCACTTACCTCGCCTGTAGCCTAGTTGCCAAGGTTTCGGTCCTCATCCCCGTTTCTTTACTGGTTTCGACGGTTTTCGTGCTGAGCGCCATGAACCGCAATCAGGAGCTGGCCGCCGCCCGTGCCGCGGGCATTGGGATGTGGCGTCTCACGGCCCCGCTTTGGTGGGTGGGCGTGGCCTTAGCCGCGGTGACGGCTTTACTGAACGCGGTCTGGGTGCCGGATGCCTTGGAGACGCAGCGTAACCTGGTGGAGCGTGAACGTTTTAATTATATTCGGGCCAAGGGCGACGCCGTGGTGCCGATTAGTCAGGGCGAATTCGTCTCCTTCCAGAATCCGAAGTCCGGGCGTTTCTGGCTGATCTCGCGTCTCGGTCTGAACTCCGGCCAAGCCTACGAAGTTTTTGTCTACACCTTCGACTCTCGTAATCGCCTGCTGCGCTGCATCGCCGCTCGCACCGCCGAATTCAAGAAAGTCGACGGTGTCTGGAAGTGGACCTTTCGCGATGGCCGCGACCAGCGTTATGACCCCGTCGCGGGCATGGTCGCTCAGCCGCATTTCGATACGCTGTCGCCGGCAGGTTATGACGACGATCCGGAGGTGATGCTGTTCGCACGCCGGGAGCCGGGTGACCTTTCCCTGCGGGAGGTGGCACGCTATGTCGATCAGGCTGGTGTCGCGACTTCTGGACGTGGCGCCGCCTATGCCATGCGCTACCATTCGATTCTGTCTAGCCCCGCCATTTGCTTCGTGGTCATCGCCGTGGCCATCCCGTTCGCCGTGGTCGGTGGTCGGGTTAACCCTATGGTCGGCGTCGCCAAGACGTTCGGTCTATTCTTAGGCTTCTTTTTCCTGAGTTCTATTTGTTCCGCCTTCGGTGTCAGCGGCGCCTTGCATCCTGTGGCGGCCGCGTGGCTGCCAGCGTTGCTGACGGCCGCCTGGGCGATTCCCAAGTTACGCTCGGTCAACTGACATGCTTCGCGCTATTCGTATCCGTCCGGGTCCTCCGGCACGTTCTCTTCGTGGTCACCCATGGGCCTTCCTCGGGGAGGTCGATGTCTCGGGGCCGCCGCCCGTCGATGGCGACTGCGTCGAGCTGACCGACCCCAAGGGCCGTTGCCTTGGTGCCGGCCTTTGGAACGGCAAGTCGCAGATCGCCTGGCGCCGCTATTCACGCCGCCCGATTTCGCTCGATGGCGCATTGCTCGAAGAACTGGTGACGGCCGCCGTGCAGCGCCGCGCCGGCAAGCCAGTCTGCCGCTTAGTGTGGTCCGAGGCCGATAGTCTTCCGGGGCTCGTCGTCGATCGCTATAACGACCTGCTAACAATTCAGGCCCTGACCTGTGGTATCGACCGTCGTCTACCGCAGATTCTCGATATTCTGCAGCGCTTACTGAAGCCGCGCGAAATCGTTCTCCGTAATGATGCGGCAACGCGTAAGTTGGAAGGCCTTGATCAGCACATCCGCACGGCTTCAGGTCAGCCGTTGGAGCCTTCCTGGATGGAAGTCGGTGGCGTCCAGGCCTCCGTCGACCTCATGGGCGGTCAGAAGACCGGGATGTATCTCGATCAGCTCGATCAGCACGCCCGTGTGGCGCAGTTGGCTAAGGGGCGTCGCGTCCTCGATGCGTTCTGCAATCAAGGTGGCTTCGGCCTCGCTTGCGCGAAGGCGGGGGCTACTTCGGTCCTCGGGCTGGACTCTTCGGAGGATGCGATCGTCGCCGCCCGCGCTGCTGCGACGCGTAACGGGCTGAATGCCCAGTTCGAAGTCGCCAATGTTTTCGATTGGTTCACCGAACACCGCGAGGCGACCTACGACCTCATCATCCTCGACCCGCCGCCGTTCGCCCGTAGCAAGGACTCCGTCCCCGGTGCCGTCCGTGGCTACAAGGAGCTTAACCTGCGTGCCCTGCGGCTGCTTTCGCCCGGTGGCATCTTGGCGACCTATTCCTGCTCGCACCGCGTGACAGAGGAGATGTATCTCGAGCTCATCGAAGACGCGGCGTCCGACGCCCGTCGTGAGGCCGTAGTGCTCGAACGCACATCGCAGCCCGCCGATCACCCGGTGCTGTTGAACTTCCCCGAGAGCCGCTACCTCAAGGGCTTCATCATCGAGATTCGGGCTTAACTCTCACGTCCGAATCCCTTCACTTCCGTCATGATTGTCTCCCTCCGCGGTAAACTCATCGAAGCCGGCGTTCTGCGCGTTGTCATCGAGTCCGCGGGCGTCGGTTACGAAGTGAACGTGCCCGTCACGACCGCTGAGCGGCTGCCCAGGCTGGGGGCCGAGGTCTTCCTGCTCATCCACCACGTCTTCCGCGAAGACGGCCAAGCCCTCTACGGGTTCGCCGTCGCTGAGGAACGCGAGTTTTTTAAGTTGCTGGTCGAGAAGGTTTCAGGCGTCGGCCCGAAGATGGCCTTGAACATCTTGAGTCGCCTATCGTTGCCGATCCTGCGCGATGCCATCATCCGCGGCGACGTCGCCTTGCTGTCGCAGTGTCCAGGCATCGGCAAGAAGACCGCCGAACGTCTCGTCATGGAGCTGAAGGACAAGGTCGGTCTCGAAGCCCCCGGCGCCGTGACGATGGCGGCCGTGGCTGCGGCCGTGAGCGCACCGACCCCGGCGTCCGATGCCGTCTCCGCCTTGGTCGCCTTGGGCTTCAAGCCCGTCGACGCCGATAAGGGCGTGCGTGCGGCCATCGCCAAGCTTGGTCCCGGCGCCACCGCCGACCAATTGGTGCGGGCCGCCTTGGGTCGTTAAGGGTAGGGACAGCACCACGTGCTGTCCTCGTTCTAACTTGTGGTAGGGTTGGCACTCGCGTGCCAACCTAGCCGGACGCTAGGTCGGGACGCAGTCCCGACC
>CAITUF010000015.1 GCA_903895475.1 uncultured Opitutia bacterium
TAGACCGCGGCGGTGGCGCCATCGATGGCGATTTCTGCCCCCATGCGTTGGAGTTCGGCCGCGTGCATGAAGCGGTGTGGGTAGACCGTTTCCGTGACGGTGCTTCGCCCGTCGACCAGCAGCTGCAAGGCCATGAACTGTGCTTGCAGGTCGGTCGGGAAACCTGGATAGGGCTCGGTGATGATGTCGACTGTACGCGTCGGGCGGCCGAACGCGCGGATGAACCCTGGGCCTGTTTCGATGCCGACGCCGGCTGCACGGAGTTTATCCAGGAAGGCACCGAGATGGGCGGCTTCGGCGCCAGTGACCGTGACATCTCCATCGGTGATGGCGCCGGCGACGAGGTAGGTTCCCGTCTCGATGCGGTCCGGAATAACGGTGTGCTCGATGCCCCGCAGGCGTTCGACGCCCTTGATGGTGATGACCTCGGTGCCGTGGCCGCGAATGTCGGCACCCATCTTGAGTAGTAGCTCACAGAGGTCGACGACTTCGGGCTCGCGCGCAGCGCATTCGATGCGCGTTTCGCCCGGCGTCAGCGACGCAGCCATCACGAGGTTGGCTGTCCCGAGGACTGTGCTGCCCATGGGGCCGCCCATAAAGACCAGGCTCCCGCGGGCGCGGTTGGCATCGACGGAAACTACGCCGCCTTCGACCGTGACGACGCAGCCGAGCGCTTCGAGTCCTTTCAGGTGAAGGTCGATGGGGCGCGGGCCGATGACGCACCCACCAGGGATGGCCATCTCCGCTTGGTGGAGACGACCCACGAGGGCGCCGAGCAAGCAGACCGAGGCGCGCATCTTGCGCACGAGGTCGTAGGGCGTGCGGTGGGTAATCTCTTGTGCGTGAATGACCCAGGTGCCGGGCGTTGGGTTCGTCACGGTTGCCCCTTGGTGGCGGAGGATTTCCGCCATGAAGCGCACATCGCTGAGGTCGGGTACGTTATGCAGCGTCACCGCTTCGGACGTGAGCAAGGATGCTGCCAGCAAGGGCAGGGCGGCGTTCTTAGCACCGGCGGCCTGGATGGTCCCGCTTAAGCGGCGGCCTCCGATGATGCGTGCGACTTCGAGCATGGTGCAGAAAAAGAGCGGGGGCGCCGTTAAGCGCCCCCGTTTCGTTTAGCCTTCGCGAGGTCCTCGGCGGTCGCCTTGACCTCCGCGGAAATCGCCGCCACGGCCACGGCCGCCGCGATCGCCACCACGGCCACCACGGTCGCCACGACCACGGCCACCGCGGTCACCACCACGATCACCGCCGCGGTCACCACCGCGGTCGCCGCGCTGTTCGCCACGGAAGCCACCACGGTTACCACGCTGTTCGCCACGGGCTTGTTCGCCACCGGCGCTAGGGACAAAGACGGCCTTGGTCGGGATACCGAACAAGGTCGCGAGCTTGCGCTTCAGCGAAGCCCAGAAACCAATCGGTGCCTGTACGGGGATGACGACGGGTTCAATTTGGATACGCGGGCGATCTTCGCGACGCGGACGGTCTTCACGACGGGGGCGGTCACCTTCCGCACGAGGACGATCACCTTCGGCACGTGGGCGGTCACCTTCGGCACGTGGTTCACGCGGTTCGCGGCGCGGGCCAGGGGCACCTTCGGGGCGCGGTTCACGGGGTTCGCGGCGTTGACGGTCGCTAGGGATGCCAGGCTGACGGCCTTCTTCGGCAGCAGCGCCTTCTGGACGGTCTTCACGACGGGGACGCTCTTCGCGGCGAGGGCGGTCGCCTTCGGCCCGAGGTTCGCGACGTTCGCGCGGCGGCTGGTTCTGGGCCGGCTGCTTAGCGAGTTCGCCCGAGAGGTTCTCGGAGACTTCAGCAGGGTTCGCGATAACGCCGATGGACGGGCGAGCGTTTTCGGTCTTACCGCTAGGGGTGACGTTCTGCGGGACGCCACGACGGCCGAATTGCTTCGGCGCGACGATGGTACCGGGTTTAGCGGCGGGTTCGCTGGAGGCGCCAATCACGGAAAGGGGAGGAAGCTCCGCGTGAGCGGATTCCAGCTTGGATTCGGTGATACGAGGCGCCGAGGCGGCGGGGGTCGTGTTCTGTTCCGCCGTAGGGGCGGGGGTGTGGGTGGACGTGTCGTCCTGCCCGGGGTTTTCTTGGCTCATGGTTTCTCTTGGTGTGGCGACCGGATGTTCGGTCGCCTGGTGAAGGCCGTTTCCGCCGTTGTGGCAGAAAGGCCGGGTCTCCGGTAAATACCCGTCGCTTCGAAGGAAGGCGGGGAGGTCCGGTTAGTAGCCGAGACGGGTGTCTCGGAACCGTTGTGAATAAAACATCCCTTTCTAGTTAACAATAAGAAAGTCCCCCGGTGGCCTAAAATAGTGAAACTATGTTCACTTATTTGACCCTAAACTCATCTAGGGCAGGAAATTACTGCTTTAGCGGGCTTCGTCCGTGAACCGCTGTTCCCGAATGAGGATGATTTTGACCGTCCCTTGGTAGGATAGCTTTTCCTCGATGGCGCTACGCAGGCGGCGGAGCAGTTCGGTCGCTCCAAAGTCATCGACCTGACCGGGGTCGACAATGACCCGGAGTTCACGGCCGGACTGGAAGGCATAGGCCTCCCGGATACCTTCGAAGCCGAGGGCCAGGGACTCCAGGTTCTTCACCCGCTGGACGTAACTCTCGAGCGTCGACGAGCGGGCGCCGGGGCGTGAGCCCGAGGCGGCATCGGCGATCATCACTAACGGCGCGTAGAGGCTTTCGGCTTCGACTTCGCGGTGGTGGGCGGCGACCGCATTGACCACGCGGGGCTCTTCGCCTAAGCGACGGAGTAGGGCGGCACCGATGAGGGCATGGCTACCGCCGTCTTCCGCTTCCATGGCTTTTCCTAAATCATGCAGCAGTCCGGCGCGCTTGGCGGGAATGGGGTCGAGCCCCAGTTCGCCAGCTAACACGGCGCAGAGTTGCGCGACCTCGATGGAATGCGCGAGCGTGTTCTGGTTGGACGACAGTCGGAAGTGGAGGCGTCCGAGTAACTCTTCGATGCGTCCATCCATTGGCGGCAGGCCAAGGTCGCGGACAGCATCACGGCCGAGGCGTTGGGCATGGCGGACGACTTCGTCGGCGGCCTTGCGGACTAGATCTTCAATGAGGCTCGGCGCGACATTCCCGTTCTTGATAATGCGGTCGAGAGCGATGCGTGCGATCTCCCGCCGGACGGGGTCGAAGCACGAAACCAGCACCATACCAGGGGTTTCGTCGATCATCAGCGTCGCGCCTGTCGCTTGTTCGAAGGTGCGAATATTCCGACCCTCGCGGCCAATGAGGCGACCCTTCATGTCTTCGGAAGGGATACCGACGGACACCGCCGTCGCGTCCTGCGTCGTCTGCGTTGTCAAGCGCTGCATGGCCGCGAGCAAGATGCGGCGGGCTTCATCGGCGACGTCTTGTTCGGGACGGTCGAGCATCTCGTGGCGGAGGCGGCGGGCCTCGGTCTCGTATTGCTTCTGCAGGTCGGCCATGGCTTGGCGCTTAGCATCTTCGGGCGTTAGCCCAGAAAGCCGGAGCGCTTCCCGGGAGAGGAAGTCGCGCTGGCGGAGGCTATCGGCCTTAAGGGTTTCCGCCGCTTGAGCTTCGGCCTTCGCTTCCGCGAGGATCCGGTGGGCCTCGCGTTGCTCGTCTTGGGCTTGGGCGTGCAGTTCGGCGGCTTCGACCGTCGCTTCGCGGCGGGCCAGTTCAATTTCATTCTTTAAGCGAGTCTCCCGGAGGGCACCGAGGGTCGATTCGCGCCATTTGGCGACCGCGTAGGCGACAATGGCTCCAGAAGAGAAAGCCACGGCGGCAAGGATACTTTGGTCGGCGGCCTCGGCCATGGTTGCGGTGCGGGCGGGAAGCCCACGGCCCGTTACCCTTGCGTTCGGGCTCTTGTCCGCAAGCCCTTTCGGGAGGTTCGCCTTGCACCTTGGGGTTTGGGAGGTTGTTTAGATGGCATGTCACTCCGTAACCATGAAGAAGGCTCCACGGCCTCCCTCTGGTGGGATAAATTTGCCAATTTCTCATGGCGGACCGACTGGACGCAGGTTCTGTTGATTGCCCTTTTAAGCATTTTGGGGGTTGTCGCGATCGACTCCGCTGGGAGCTATCGGCAGTCGTCCTATGCTCGGTCTCAGGTCATTTTTATAATTATCGGGTGGATTGCCTACTGGGTCGTTTCTTCCCTCGATTATCGGCAACTCCGGGTTCATGCCCGCCGGATCTATATCTTGGGGATTTTACTGCTCTTGCCGGTGGCGGCGTCCGCTTTGCTCAAGGAAGACCTCGGCAGTTTTATTCGGAGTATCAATGGGGCCAGGCGCTGGATGGATTTCGGGGCTTTTTCTATCCAGCCATCCGAGTTCGCCAAGGTTTCCGCCTTGGTTTTCATTGCGGCCTTATTGGCACGGGATCCCATCGGTTCTTTTCGGGCGACCTGGCTAACCGTCCTTAAGGTTGCCGGGGCCGCGCTACTGCCGTTTGGCTTGATTTTTGTGCAACCTGACCTAGGGTCGGCTCTCATCTACCTGCCGCTGTCATTTGCCCTCCTTTTCGTTGCCGGCCTGAGTTCCAGGTTCTTCATGGTGGCGGGGTTAGCATCGCTCCTGTTGGTGGCGGTTGTCGCGGTAGACCTCGTCGAATACGCCGGTAAAGTGTCGGAATATTCCAAGGCAAATCCCGAGGACCGCGATCCCGCTAAAGCCGTCCGCGGCAAGCATGAAGCCACGGCGTGGTTTTTCCTCCTCAAGGATTATCAGCGCGAGCGCTTAATGTCTTTTGTCGCTCCCACGGTGGTCGATCCCAAGGGCCTCGGTGCCACGTGGAACGTCAAGCAAGCCGTCATTGCGGTGGGGCGTGGTGGCTTGACTGGTCAGGGCATCGGCAAGGGAACGCAGGCCCGTTTCGGCTATCTCCCGGAAGCGGCGGCGCATAATGATTTCATCTTTTCAGGCATGGCCGAAGAGATTGGTTTCGCGGGCGGCTTCATGGTGCTCTCCGCCTTCGCCTTGCTTTTTTGGCGCGTGGTCCGCACCGCGGTTCGCGCCGCCGACCGTTTTGGTTCTCTGCTGGCTCTCGGCGCCGCCACCATCATGGGCACGCACGTCGTGATTAACCTAGGGATGAATATCGATTTGATGCCCGTGACGGGCGTTCCACTACCTTTCCTCAGCTACGGGGGGTCTTTCGTGCTCAGCTGCTTCCTGCTCCTTGGCTTAGTCCAGAGCGTCCACCGGCATTCGGCTGGTGGCGGCGAACATGAAGGCTCTCCGGCAACCGGCCTTACGGCCTAATTCCGAGATGTCCGAAAATACTGAACCCGAAGATCACCTAGAAGATTCCCCCGAAGAAGGCACGCCGCCGACGACTGGGGTGGATCAGCAGAAGCTCGCCGAAGAGGCCGCCCGCCGGCGCAAGGAGCTCCCGTTGCTGCAGCGTATCGTTAAGCACTTCTCCAAGGATCGCAACACGTACCGCGAGCTCGTCATCAACGCCGAGACTTTAGAGAAACGCGTCGCGCTGCTGACGAATGGCGTCCTCGACAAGTTCGAGATCGAGCACAAGGGCGAGAACCGCATGGTCGGCGCGATCTTCAAGGGTCGCGTGCAAAATCTGGAGGCGGGCCTCAAAGCCGCCTTCGTGGATATCGGTCAGCCGAAGAATGCGTTCCTTCACTACTGGGACATGCTCCCGGCGGCGAATGATTCGCAGGTCGAATTCATCCGCGACAACGAATCCGCCGAGCAGAAGCAGCGCAAGGCCCGCTACCAAGCCAAGGACATCCCCCAGCTCTTCCCCGCTGGCTCCGACATCGTCATCCAGGTCGTTAAGGATCAGATCGGCACCAAGGGCCCTCGCTCGACGACCAACATCGCCTTGCCGGGCCGCTACGTCGTCCTGATGCCGTTCAGTGGCGCTTGCGGCGTTTCCCGTAAAATCGAAGACAATGCCGAGCGCGACCGCCTGAAGGACATCCTCCGTTCGCTGACCATTCCGGAAGGCATGGGCGTCATCATCCGCACCGCCGGTGAAGGCAAGCAGGCCCGCTGGTTCGTTCGCGACCTGCACATGCTGCTCAAGCGCTGGCAGGCCATCGTCGAAAAGATTAACGCTCCCGATCGCAAGCCAGTGCTCCTGTACCAAGAGCCGGGCCTCATTGAGCGTACCGTCCGCGACTTCCTCACGGAAGAGGTCGACCGCATCCTCGTCGACAACCCGGGCGACTTCAAACTGGTCCAGGACCTCGTGGGGGAGATTTCCCCGCGTTCCCGTTCGCGCGTTGAACTCTACAGCGACCCCATCCCGGTTTTTGAGCGCTACAATATCGAGCGCCAGATTGAGCAGCTCTTCCAGCGGCGCGTCCCGCTCCCAAGCGGTGGTGAAATCGTCATCGACGAGACCGAGGCCCTCACGGCCATCGACGTCAATACTGGCTCCCACCGGGGCAAGGAAGGGAAGGACGGTAGCTTTATCACTCAGGCTAACTTGGAGGCCGTGACTGAGGCCGCCCGCCAAATCCAGCTCCGCAACCTAGGCGGCCTCATCATGATCGACACGATCGACATGAAGAACGCCAAGGACCGCAAGAAGGTCTTCGATACCTTGCGCGAGGCGATGGAGAATGATCGCGCGAAGCACCAGATTTTGCCGATTTCACAGCTCGGCGTGCTGCAGATGACCCGCCAGCGTCACACCGAGTCGAACACGACCTCGATGTACACCGCCTGCCCGCATTGCCAAGGCCGTGGTATCGTGAAGAACCCGCGCACTGTCTCGGTCGAGGTTCAGCGTAAGCTCTTGGGTCTCATTCGTCGACTCCGCACCGAGCGCAAGGCCGCGGGCGAGATTGTCATCCGGATTGTCCTGCACCCCATCAACCTCGACCGCATTAAGCTCGAGGATAAAGAGTTCTTCATCGACCTCGAGAAATCCTGCAATGTCCGCCTGCTCTTCAAGCATGACGCCGCGTTCCACGTGGAGACGTTCAAGCTGATGGACGAGGCAGGCAACGACTTCCGCTAAGCCATCGGCTGTCGGGGCGTCAGACGCCCCGGCGGGCCCGGTGGGCGAGCAGCCGCAGTCCATTAAGGCACACGAGAACCGTGCTGCCTTCATGGACGGCGACGCCGAGGGTGAGCGGGGCGCCCTTGAAGATGACGATGGCGGCCATCGTAAAGGCGGCTCCCACTGAGATCACGATATTCACGCGGATAGCCGTCCGGGCGGCTTGGCTCAGGTCGATGGCCGTCAGCAGGCGTTCGATACGATCATCGGTTAGGACGATATCGCTAGACTCGAGGGCGGCGTCGCTCCCGCGTCCACCCATGCCGATGGCCACGTCGGCCGCGGCGAGGCTCGGGGCGTCATTAACGCCATCTCCGACCATCGCGACCACATGGCCCTCGGTCGATAGCTTACGGATCGCCTGCATCTTGGCATCCGGCGTGAGGCCCGCACGGTAACTTTGGATGCCGACCTGTTTGGCCGCGACGACGGCCGCTTCTTCGCGATCTCCCGTCAGCATGACCGTACGGATACCTTGTTGATGGAGGGCGGCGAGGGTCGGGGCACTGGCTGGCCGGATGGCGTCGACGAGCGTCGCCCGGACCTGTACGGAGCCGTCGGAAGCCCAGACCTCGCTGACGATCGCCCCGGTGGCCACTGGGGCGCCAGGCAGGTCGTGGCCACCGACGAATTCACAGGAGCCCACACTCCAGCGGGTGCCCTCAACGGTGCCCGCGATGCCTTGGCCAGGCGAGTTAGAGAGTCCGGTGACGGCTTGGGTGGTCGCGCCTTCGGCTTGGCAGGCTTTGACGATGCCCACGGCAAAGGGATGGGTCGAGTTGGCCTCGATCGAGAGCAGGGCATTGAGCGCCCGTCGGCGGTCAGCGTTGGCAGGGAAGACCTCTAAGGCCGCAACGGCGGGTTCGCCGGCAGTCAACGTGCCAGTCTTGTCGAAACAGACGCAGTCGACGTCGGCGAGGCGTTCCACCGCAGCACCACCGCGAAAGAGAATCCCGTGGCGGGCACCGTTGGCGATGGCGGCCAGGACCGCAGAGGGCACGGAGAGTACCAAGGCACAGGGGCTGAGTACGACCAGTAACGTCATGGCACGGTAGAGGGCAGAGTCTTCGGTGCCCAACGCCGGGCGCCCCAGGAGCAGTTGCAGGCCGAAGAAGGCGGCCGAAGCAGTCAAGGTGAAGATGGCGTAGGTATCGCCCCAGCGGTCGATGGCACGTTGCGCCGGGGCCTTGCTCTCTTGAGCCTCGCGGATGAGAGCCACAATGCGGTGGAGGGCGCTATCCTTTTCGGCCTTGGTCACGCGGACGACGAGCCGCCCCCAGCTATTCAGAGTTCCGCTGGAGACGCTAGAGCCCGTCCGTTTGTCCACCGGCTTCGCTTCGCCGGTTAGGTTGGATTCATCGATACCGCTCTCACCTTCGGTGACGATACCATCGGCTGGAACCAGTTCGCCCGGAAGCACGAGGACGATTTGACCTGGCTGCAGGGCGGCGACCGCCACGACGCTCTCTTTGCCGTCAGAACCCAGTAAACGGGCCTGTTTAGGGGCTTTATCGAGCAGGGCGTCGATAGCTCCGCGGGTGCGGTCCATCGCATAATGCTCGATGGCGCCCGCGGTGCTGAAGAGGAAAAGGAGGAGGACGCCTTCCTCTGGGTGGCCGACGATCCAGGCGCCGCCGGCGGCGAGTAACATCAGCAAGTGGACGTCGATGCGGCGCTCACGGAGCGCCGCCCAGGCGTCCACCGCTGCATCCCAACCGCCGGCGAGGCTGGCGAGCGCGAGGAGTGCGGGAGCACACCAGGCCCACTCGCTCGGTGGTACCCAAAAGTGACCGCAAGCGAGCGCCGCGAGGCCAAAAACTCCGCAGGTCAACGCCAAGATCGCAATTTTTTTCCATTCACCTGGAGCTTCGTTGTGCATGTGATTCTTCTACGTGCGAAATATACGTGCGTCAATCTCGCTACGATGAACACGAGTTAAAGTCGCTGTAGTGAATTCGCGTTTACGATTTCGTCGTCGGCGAAACGGTGAGCGACAAAAGTCACTCAGCGTCGATTACAAAAATTCCTCTTGCGCAGTTGTGATAAATGCCTACACCTTAACCCAGAGTTAACCGCAACGTGACGAACCGAACCGAAACCCCCAGCGAAAGCCTGATCACCGTGTCGCTTCCCCCGAAGCTCCACTCTGATGCGGTCGCCTTTCAGCACCGGGCCGGTCTTTCGACTCTCAGTGAAGTCATCCGTCATGCGCTTGATTGCTATGATGATGCCCGTCCTGCCCTAGAGCCTACTCGCTCTCGCCAGGTTTCTTTCCGCGTACCGTCGGAGCTCCGCACTCGTATCACCCGTCAGGCGCGCAACGCCAGGGTAAGTGTAGGGCGAATCGTCAGGGTGGCGCTTCAGGCGCTGCCCTCTAACCCAACAACGATCCAAAATAAGGAAAAAACTATGGCAAAGAAAAAGGCTGCTGCTAA
>CAITUF010000016.1 GCA_903895475.1 uncultured Opitutia bacterium
AAGGTTTTAAGGGACGAGCTCCCCGACGATTAACAGGCCGCCGGGGAAGAAGTGGCGGTCTGCAAACCGCTCGGGCTTATCCATCTTCTCTTTGCGCTGGGCCAAGATAGCGGCTTTATCAAAGGCGTCCGGCAAGAGCTCGAGGCGGACCGTGTGGACGGTATCCGTGAGTTTGGTGCCTACAGTAAAGGTACTGAGTCGGGCGTACGTGCAGTAGGCATCAAAGCGGGTCATGGCCTTGGGCGTGCCGCCATCAAGGGTGACAGCGACTTTGCCGCCAGCCGGACCGACGATGTCGTAGACGGCACAATGCGTGCCCTTAAACTTGAATTCGATGGCTTGGCCGGGCTGGGTCAGACGGACGAGTGCGGGCAAGCGGTTCGTATAAGATTTGGCCATGGCGTCCTTGGTGGGGTCGAGCGGCGCAACGCCCGCAGGCAGTTTGGCGGCGGCAATCGAAGTCAGCGAAGCGCGCTCAAAATTATCTGCGACGAGCGGCGCCGGGAGTTCATGCTTCATCGGCTTACCCGATGCTTGGCTGATACCAGGTAAGGAACGCACGATAGCTTCAAGGTACATCTTATGGCCGGTCTCGACGTGCGGGTGCACGCTGTCAGGTGCGAAGACGACCTTATCGGCGAGCGTCGCTTTTTCTTCCGGGGTCTTCGGGAGCGGTGACTTCCAGAGCACCTTGCCCTCCTTGCTGAGACGCGAGACTTCCAGGCCGAAGTGAATCGTCGGGATGCCGTAGTGATCGGCGACCTTCTCCATGGCGGAAGCGGAGCGGGGGAACTTGCCAGCAGCGATACCGGGGGCCATGCCCTCGACGAGCGTATAGACAAAACAGATATCGCAATTCGGATTAGTCCGCCAGGTCTGGCGAACGATGCCTTCCATGCAGCGGATAATCTGTTCGGGCGACGCCCCGCCGTCGTTCACCGCGAATTCCACGAAGAGCAGGTCCGGTTGCTTGGAGAGCACATCATGCTGGACGCGGAAGACGCCAAGGTCCGAACCCGTGCCGCCGATGGCCGCGTTGATTTCGGTGAACTTCGCGTTCGGGTAGGCCTGCTTGAAATGAGCGAGCGACTTCACGCGCCAACCTGGCTGGGCGGTGATGGAGCCGCCGAGATAGCCGACCTTGATCTCGGGCAAAGCCCCCGAACCGAAGACCCCTTGGGCTTTGGCGAAGAAATTCGGCAAGCCAGTACGCGGCCGGCACTCCTGGGCATCGACCAAGGGAAACTCGGGCTCCGCCGCTTGGACGAAACCAACGGCCAACAAGAAGGCGCAAAACAACGAACGCATGGGGTTGAGGGTAAGTCTCGCGAACATACCCCAGGTTCCCGCAACTTTCAACGCGGCAACACCACCTGAGCCCATTCCGTTTCGGGCGACGTCAGGTCGCGCTCCGCAAACTCCCAGACGACCACCTTGAGGCCCTGCAGCCACTCGGGTCGACGGACCAGGTCTTGGCGCACGAGCGTCGCTCCACCCCCATCCTGCCGCAACTGCCCGACGGGTCGACCGAGGCGCCAAGCCAATTGCGACTTGAGGCCGCCACCGACCACCGCGCCGTCCTCAAAGATGCGGCAAAAGCTGTCGCCCAGCAAAAGGACCTCGGCCCCGCCGGACTTGGCCGCAGGCGGGTTGCCTTGGTCATCCGTGACCTTCCAAACCATCTCTTGGCGACCCGACGGTGCCGACCCCAGCCAACGCTCCAAGTCACCGACGTGTGGAACGGAGACTTCCCGGCCACGGTAAACGTCCGCGCGCTGCGGCCAGCCCAGCCGCTCAACGATGGCGGCGGCGGCGAGGTCTAACCCGGCCTTGGACCAGTGCGTGTCACGTGGCAGGTACAACGGCGCCTTCCGCCGAAGGTCAACCGGGGCGGCGGCAAAGGCGGCATGGAGATCGACGAATTCCACGCGATTCGCCGTGAGCGCCTCTTGATAGCGACGAAGCTCCGGAGACTTCCACACCTCCTCGACCTCGAACGCCCCCGGGCGTTGGACCGCCGCCTTGTTCGGCGCCACGACCACGATCAGCCGGACGCCTCTGGACGCCAGCTGATCGCGCCAATGAATCGTGGCGGCGGCCGCGCGTTCCACGCTACCCGCCGGAGGGCGTTGCGAGAGCAGACGGACGTCGGGACGATAGAAGAGCCACGTTCCGTCCGGTTGGTTGACCGAACCACGGACCGTCAAGACAGGGCCCTCGGCCGACCGCAGCCAGGCCAACCCCGGCGCCGCCGCCAAGCCACGGAGGTAGGCGTTGCGGGCCGCCGCTTCCTGCCAAGCTTGCTCCACGGCCCGCAGGTGCGCGGCGGTCGGCGGGCGCTCGAAAAGCTGCACCCATGCCGCGGGGCGACCGGCGGCACGATCACCCCACCACTGCGCGACCGGCAGGGCGATGAGTCCCAGCATCGCGGCGACCACGAATACCTTGGAGCGAACGGGTGACATCAGAACTGGAAATATAAGAAGGGGTTGGCCTTGTGCGCGCCCAAGACGCCCAACGAGAGCAGCAACAACACCCCGCAGAGCAGGGCCCGGCGGCCCGTCAGTGGCATCGACCAATCATGTGCCCGGCGCCGGGACCAGGCGAGGCCGAGCGCCACCCCCACGATCGCGACGTACGGAGCCGTGAACAATTCCGCGCCCAGCCATTGCGCAGGCGCCGCGCCCGCGGGAACAAAGTCGACGAGCGCGCGTAAGTAGGCGAACGCCGCGCCGAGCGTCGGCGACCGGAAGAAGACCCAGCCGATCAAGATCAGACCGAACGTGCACAGCACCCGGAAAAAGCGCGGGAGGCTCGCATACCAAGCGCGGCCACCGAGCCACCGCTCCGAGACCAGCAGGAGCCCATGCCATAATCCCCAGACCACGTAGGTCCATTGCGCGCCATGCCAGAGGCCACCGAGCAACATCACCACGAGGAGGTTCGCGGCCGTGCGCGCCAGGCCGTGGCGATTCCCGCCCAGCGGGATGTAGAGGTAGTCGCGCAAGAAGGCGCTGAGGGACAGGTGCCAACGACGCCAGAAGTCGGTGACCGACTCCGCAAGGTAGGGCGCGTTGAAGTTGCGCGGGAACTCAAACCCGAACATCCGCCCCAGGCCGACGGCCATATCCGAGTAGCCGCTGAAGTCGTAGTACAACTGCATGGCGTAAGCCAGGAGCCCGAACCAAGCCAACCCCGCGTCCAGTTGGCGGGCGTTGAACGCCAAGTCCGCCACCGGGGCGAGCGTGTTGGCGATGAGGACCTTCTTGGCCAACCCGAGCGCGAACAGTCCCAGCCCCGAGGCGACTTGGCTCCACGCGTGTGTGCGGGCGGTAAACGCCGGGGCGATCGGGCCGAACCGCAGGATCGGGCCCGCGATCAATTGCGGGAAGAAAGCCAAGTAGCAGGCGTAGTCAGCCAAGCTTTCCATCGGCTTGGCGATCCGCCGGTAGACGTCCACCAGCGTGCTGATCGCATGGAACGTGAAGAAGGAGATGCCCAGCGGGAGGGCCCACCGCGTCGCTGGCGCCGGATCCCAGCCGAGGCGCGCGGCCAACCAGTCGTAGTTCTCGCAGGCGAAGCCGAAATACTTTCCGAAAAACAACGCGACCAAAGTGCCGCTGACGCCGAGGACGAGGAGGGTCTTGCGGCGACCTGCCGTGAAATCGGCCCGACCCAGCAACCATGCGAAACCGAAACTCCAGAGCGTCAGCCCAAACAAGAGCGGCAACAGCATCGGATCCCACCAGCCGTAGAAGACATAGCTTGCGACGAGCAACCAACGGTTCCGCCAACGACCCGCTGCCGGCAGCAGATAATAGACCCCCAACACCACCGGCAAGAAGTAGCCCAGAAAAAGCGTCGAGGCGAAGATCATGGCTACTCGACGTCGGTCCGCAGGGCCCAGTAAGTGACCCCCGCATGCTGACCGAAGTATTTGTCGACCAGACCACCCATGTAATGCTCATCCAGCGGACTCACTAACGCCAGGCGATGGCGATCGCCCGCCACGAAACTGCGGACGGTGCCGCCCAGCGCGCCAACGCGCGCGTCCCCCGCTTCCGCGCGCGGTTTCCAGGGATCGTAATGCGCCACGTGGATGAGCACACCTGGGGTCAGCCCGCCGCGCCGGCATGACACCACCTCATACCGAAGAATGGTGGCGTAGTGGTAGAGCTCGCGCTGGAAGACCGCGCCCGGCGGCACCTCGACCAGCTTGGCCACCACCTCGACGGAACCTAAGTCCGCGGGGAAAGGCGGCGCCGCGGGCCCGGGGACGAAGAGCCACCCAAGACCGCCGAACGCGACCACCGCCAGCGCGATCAAACCCCAGCGCTTCATCGTGGTAGGCCGGGGGCAGGCGAATGCGTCCAGCAGGGTTCGTGCCCAGCCGGCAAGACCAAGGCTGGTCCGGACTTCGCTTGCGGGTAAACCTTTCGCAACAGCGGGTACTCGGCGATCATCGGCGTATCCGACATCCGGAGGAGGCCCATGGGTGCGCCCTGATTTGCGGGGTCACCGTCCTCGCGCAGATTTCCCGTGAACAGAACGTAACGACCATCTGGGGAGACATGGCCGCCATAAAGATGCCGCCCGACCTCGGCATAAACCAACGTCGCCCCTTGGCCGTCGGGCTGCGCCTGCCAAAGTTCGGTCCACCCGTACCCGCCGTTCTCGCCACCATGTGGACGGCGGCGGGAGAAGACCACCCGATCGCCGCTCGCCGACCAATCAGGGGTACAACAATCCGCCACGCTCACCGCGTTCGCGCGTAGCGTGGCCAAGTCCATGCGCGCGATAGACCAACCCGTGTCGAACCCGTTGGAGACCCCGACCACGGCCGTACCATCCGGCGACCAGGTGGGTTGCTGATAAAAACCGCCGCGCGGAAAAGTCCGGATGACTTGCTTCGTCGCCAGCTCCACGATCGCGAAGCCCTTGGGCTGCAGGGTCAGGACCTGCCGACCATCCGGCGACCAGGTCGCCCACGTCCATTCCCCGTCGCCGCCCAAGGCCTTCGCTTCGGTCCCGTTGGCGCGCGCCAGCATGAGGCGTCCCTGCCGACCATAGTCATTGCCGCTCACCGTCTGGCCGCGCGGCATCGAGCGATAAAGCAGTTGCCGCCCATCCCGCGAGAAGAGCGGGTAGAAATCTTCCGTCTCAGGGGAGTTCGTGAGGTTACGGACGTCGGAGCCGTCCGGCCGCATCGCGAAGATCTCCCAATCCCCCCGGGGGGAGCGGGCGGAGTACGCCACCCAGCCCAGCGAACGCACTTCCGTCGCCAACGTAGCGACCTCCACGGGCGGGGCGGCGGCCGCAAGGCAAGCGAAGCCCAGTAAACCGAGCAGGGTAAAACGATTCGCCATCGCCCGGCATCATGGGCGCCGGACGCAGCGGCTGGCAAATCCTTTAAGAAACTGCTGAACCGAAAACGGTTTGCCTCCCCAGGACGACAGGCCGACATTGGCTTCACCCATGAGACGCCTCCTGCTTGGCCTGCTTTGCGTTCCGCTCATGCACGCGGAAACCTATGTGGAACGCGTCACGACCGTGACGACCACCCCGGGGCTGGTCGCGCTCTGGGACTTCACGAAACGCGAGGCGCCCGACCGACGTTTCACCGCCCACGTCCCCGCCGGCGCGAAGAACGACTACGCCCTCGACGCCGGGAACTACGTGAAGGACCTCTGGGGCCAGGGGCCCACCGCGACTTATGCCGATTTCCCCTTGCTCGGCTCGGGACCGTTCGGCCAGGCGATCCGCATCAAGCAGGAGACGAATCCCGACTTCCGTCCCCTGCTCTTCGTGCCGCGCGCCCGCCTGCAGGACTCGCCCT
>CAITUF010000017.1 GCA_903895475.1 uncultured Opitutia bacterium
ACAAGGCTTGTCCCAAGAGCCAAGGCGACTGGTACTTCACGGGCGACTACCCGACTCCCGGTGGCTACGGCGTCCTCAACCAAGCCTTCATCAACTTCTGGGAAAAGCGCGAAGGGCGCTCCTATTAATTAGGCGTAGATTCGGTACGGGGCCGTCCGCGCACGGAAGGCGTCCGCTTCCGCGTTCCACTGGGCCATCCAACGCGGTAAATCAACGGAGGCGCCGCGCACGCGCAGTTCTTCGTAGAAGGCTTCACTGCCGGTGTGCTTGATGAAGAGTTCGCGTTCATTCTTCGTGGCGCGCGCGAAGGGGTTGGTGGGTTCCCATATACAAGCCTGCCGCATCATGTGCAGGGAGAGCGCCGTCGGCCGGAACTTCGCCCAATCATTGATGGCCGTATAGACACCCTGCGTACCGTCGGGCATCAGCTTCGGTTCCAGGAGCAGCCCCGGGACGGCGTTCCCTAAGGTGGCGATGATATCAGCAGATTTGCGGCGGCTATACTTGATGAAACGGAAATGCATCTCGTCACCAAAGGTGTGGCTGAAGTCACCGAGCTGGCAGCCGAGGCCCACCATGGCGTAACCCAACGCGGCTTGAGCCGTGGGGACTTTCGGTGAGGTGGGCACCCAATTCAAGCCGGTCCGATTCCAGGTCAGTGCTCGGCTCCAGCCGCGCATCGGGACGACCTCGAGAAACCCACGCCGACGTTGTTCATCAGTGAGCTCGAGGACGCCGGGGGTCGCGACCGCCCAGCGCGCGATTTCGCCAATGGTGAGGCCATGCACATAGGGCATCTCGTAGGCACCCACGTAGCTACGCCATTTGCGGTCTAAGAAAGGGCCATCCACTTTCTCCCCGCCTAAGGGATTCGGCCGATCGAGCACGATAACACGGATGGGGCGCGGCAGCGAGAAGCAGGCCTCGATGACGTACCGCATGCAGCTGATATAAGTATAGGAACGCGAGCCGACGTCCTGAAAGTCGATGACGATCGCATCGAGGCCCTCGAGCATTTCCGGGGTCGGGCGGCGAGTAGCGCCGTAGAGCGAATAAACCGGCAACCCTGTGCGCGTGTCCTTGGCGTTCTTAATCGCAATCTCCGCGGCGGCGGAACCATCGATGCCGTGCTCAGGACCGAAGAGTTTCGTGAGCCGCACCCCGGGCGCATTCGCCAAGACGTCCGCCGTCCGTTTCCCAGCAGCGTTCATGCCCGCCCGGTGCGTGACGAGTCCGCAACGCACGCCGCGTAAGGTCGCGAAACCGCCGGCCGTGAGGACATCGATGCCGAGTTGAGTTTGCGCCAGCGCGGGGGGCGGCGCACCGAAGGCGCTCGCAGGAAGTAACGAAGCCCCGAGGGACCCGAGGGCAGTGAGACGAAAGAACGCGCGGCGATCCATGGATGAGGGCGGGCTCATCTTCAGCTGTATCCGAGGGGGTTCAAAGGTTGATTTTGAAAATCCGTTTGCAGGCGCACCCGACAGCCGACACCTTCCGTGTCATGCGCGTCGCCCTCCTTGGCTCCGGTCGCGGCTCTAATGCCGACGCCGTCCTTCGTGCCCAAGCCGACGGCCACCTAGGCTCAGCCAAGGTCGCTGGCATTTATTGCGACCTCCCGACGGCGCCGATGCTGGCGCTGGGGCCTAAGTATGGCGTCCCGGCGACCTTCCTCGATCCCGGTCCCTTTAAGACGAAGTTCTCGCCCGAGCAGGAAGCCTTCTGGGCCCGGACCTTGGCCGAGGATGGGGTCGACCTGGTCGTCCTGGCGGGGTTCATGCGCGTAGTGAAGGCTCCGCTACTTGAGCCGTTCGCCGGTCGTATCATTAACCTCCACCCCACCCTCTTGCCGGCCTTCCCGGGGTTGGATGGCATCGGCCAAACCTGGCGAGCCGGCGTCCCTGCAGGGGGCTGCACCGTCCATTGGGTCACGGCGGAAGTCGATGGAGGCGCCCACCTCGGTCAAACTAAAGTCACGCGCACCTCCGACGACTCCCTCGATACGTTTGCCCAAAAAATTCATGCCGCCGAGCACGCCCTGTTACCCCGCGTGATCGCGGAACTCGCCACCCGTTTTCACGCCCGATGATTGAACTCCGTTGCCCTATCCATGAAGACATGGTCCAGCCTCTGGAGGACCATTTCTGCGAATTGACCCGTTCTTCCTGGATGCTTTTCCATGAAGGCCCCGGTAAGCCGCACTTTGTGATGGGCTACTTCGAGACCAAAGAGGAAACGGATGCCGCTTGGGCCGGTCTCCGGAAGGCCTTCAAGAAACTGCCGGAGAAATACGATGAGACGGTCCTTGCGGACAAGGATTGGAAGGAAGCCTACAAGGAGCACTTGAAGCCCTGGGATCATGGTCGCCTGCATTGGGTCCCGGCATGGATGCGCGGGAAGCACCCTGTCCCGGCGGATGCGGCGGTGATCTGGTTCGACGCTGGCCTAGCCTTCGGCACGGGCGACCACCCGACCACTCGCCTCTGTGCCATCCGTCTACTCGACTACCTCGAGACGAAACCTGCCGCCCAAGTCTCGGTGACGGACGCCGGCTGCGGTTCGGGCATCCTCGCCTTATCCGCCGCCCAGTTGGGTTGCGGGCGGATCACTGGCTTCGATCGCGACCCCGAATCTGTCCGCGTCAGTATCGCCAACCGTCAAGACAACGGCATCGCTGACGAGCGTGTGGCCTTCCACCACGCCGGCCTCGAAGAAGGCTTCCAGCTCGCCGGGCCGGCTGACGTCGTGCTGGCCAACATTATCAGTGATGTGCTTTGCATCTACGCCGACGATCTCGTCAAAGCGGTCACCCCGGGGGGCGTCCTCGCCCTCAGCGGCATCCTCGCCAAGGAACAGGCCGCCGTCCGCGCTCACTTCGAAGCCAAGTGCACCGCCGCCTGGGGTTCGGTTAAGGCCGATGGGCGGGTCATGGGTGAATGGAGCGACGTCGCGCTGTTCCGTCCGGCCTAATACCTACCGGACCCACTCCGTCCGGATTGCACCCTCCTATATTCCCGCTTTGCTGAGCGCCATGGAGAACACCAAGACCCTGCAGTCGATTCGCTATGCCCGCTGGTCGAGCCTCGCGTTCGCCGCGCTCTGCGTGGGGCTAGGCTTACTGGAACTCGTCGGTGGCTTCAACCTCGGGCCGCTGCACATCCCCCCGCGCTGGAATCCGGTCTACGTGACCTTCCCCGTCGCGCTGAAGGTGGAATGCTGGTTCTTTTTCTTTTTCGCGTCCCTATTGGTAATCCCTTGGCAGCGCACGCCGAATGACCGCACCTGGCGGATCTGTTTCACCGTGCTCTGCGTCGCCGCGGTCATCTTTGCGTTCGCGATGATCTCCGAGGTCATGGCCAAGAACTACATCGCTAACGCGCAGAAGCAGAAGGCCCGCATCCCGGTCTTCCAAGCCATCCTGCTCTTTCTCTCGCTCGGCCAAATCCCGATTGCACTGTTCTCGCGCAAGCCCGAGCTGCTGGACTAATTAGGCCGAAAGCGCAGCGAAGAGACCTTCGGCACGGTGCAAGGCGTCCGCCTGTGTCGATGCGGTCACCGTGACGTGGCCCATCTTCCGTCCAGGCGCGGCCTTACCTTTATCGTAGCGGTGCAGCTTGGCGGAAGGATCCGCCAGGACTAGTGTCCAGTCGGGCTCTTGGCCGTTCTTCCAGAGATCGCCCAGGAGGTTGAGCATGACCGCGGGTTGCAGTGGCTTCGT
>CAITUF010000018.1 GCA_903895475.1 uncultured Opitutia bacterium
CGCAGTGCGTGGCGTAGTACATGGGCGGGAGGCCGGGCCAGTAGCCGGGCCAGCCTTCCATGTCCTGTTGGTGCGAAGCTTGGAGGAACTGCAGGCGACCGAGTTCGCCCTTGTCGTACATCTCCTTCACGAAGAGGAATTCGCGCGCGTAGACGACCGTCTCCATCATCATGTAGCGCAGGCCCGTGGCCTTGACCAACTTCACGATCTCTTCGCACTCGGCGATGGACGTAGCCATCGGGACGGTGCAGGCCACGTGCTTGCCGGCTTTGAGGGCGGCGATGGACTGGCGACCGTGGTCGGGAATCGGCGTGTTGATATGGACCGCGTCGATTTCGGGGTCTGCGAGCATTTCCTCGTAGGACGTGTAGCGCTTAGCGATGCCGTAGCGGTCGCCGATTTCCTTCAACTTGGTGGGGTTGCGTTGGCAGATCGCGGCGATCTCCGCGTTCGGGTGGGCGAGGTAAATCGGGATGAACTCCGCGCCGAAGCCGAGGCCGGCCAGCGCGATGCGGATTTTCTTGGTGCTCATGGAAAGATGGGGTTGCCTTTATTCAGTCCGAAACCTCCGGGGACGGAAGCCGATTATCTGGGAAGATAACGACACCGACCCAGGTGCCTGGACAACAAAAAGGCCGCACGTTTCCGTGCGGCCTTCGCGGGGAGGGTTAAGCGGGTGCTTAGTGGCCGCCTGCGCCGATGACTTCGGCCTTGTAGCCACCGCGGCTACGGAACCAGAGAATCAGGCCGATGTAGCAAGCCAGCATGAACACCGGGAACATGGCGATCTTAGCCAGTGCGCCTTGATTAGCGCCTTCACGCGCTGCTGTGATCTTCGTCGCGGTTGCCTTGTCGGTTGCTTCAAGTGCGGCAACCTTAGCGGCGTCCACTGCCTTGTAGGAGCCAAGTACGTAGCTTCCGTCCTTGGAGACCTTGGCGTAGGTCTCGGCGGAGGTCTGCTGGACAATAGCGGTTTCAGCAGTCTTCTCGGTGATGGCGCCGATGACTGGGCCGCCGAGAATACCGACGGCGAGCATGCCAATTCCGCCGATAGCGTTCAGCGTGAGGGCGCCACCCTTCGGGGTCTGCTCAGACACCACCGCGAGGGTGGTTGGCCAGAAGAACGTCTTGCCGAAGGCATAGACCGTGGCGGCGATAAAGATCATCACCAGGCTGGACGCAGCGGCGAGGCTGGACAGGCCGACGATGGCGAGGACGGCCGAGCCGGCGAGCAGGCCGAGCGGCGAGATGCGGCTGACGATGGAGCCGGCGAAGAAGCGCAGGACCATCATGATTGCCGAGGTGTAAATCAGCACCCACATGCCGTTGCCACCAATAGCATGCATAGGCTTTTCCATGATGCCAGAGATTGCGCCATCGGTGCCAAGTTCGGTCGTGGCGAGCGGAATCATGACGAGGCAGAGGAAGACTAGGATGCCGCGGCCGAGGGAGCGGCTGTAGATGCCGAAACTGATGACCATGGCGGCGAACACGGACCACTGGATCATGGCGCTCCAGGCAAAGACCTGAGCTAACTGGGCGGTGATTAGGTAGCTGGCGATAGCGGCGCCGAGGATGCCGAATTCCGCGAGCATTTCGCGGTAGGTGGTGCCAGCAGCGACGCGCTCATTGGGTGGAAAGACCGCGCGAGAAAGCATGAAGACATAAACTAAGGCCGGTGCGGCGATGATGTAGACAAGGATGCGCCAGTCTTGGGCGGCGTAGCCACCCAGAGCCAAGGTTAGCACACCACCGATGACCAGGCCACCTGGCCAAGCGGCGTGGAGGATGTTGAGCCACTTCGACTTGTCCTTGTTGAACATCGTGGCAACAACTGGATTGATATACGCTTCAACCGTTCCGTTGCCTAGGCCGAGGATGACCGAACCCCAGTAGAGAAGGTTGTAAGCTTCTTTCTTGGCGTTGGGATCGGCGGTGATGACGCCATAGGCCTGAAGCGCGAGAATTGCATAACCAACATAGCAAACGAAAGAGAACCACATGGCCGTCTTGTAGCCGATGCGGTCGATGATGAGGGAGAAGATGATGATGGAGATGGCGAACGGCCAGATGCCGGCACCAAAGAGCTCCCCAGCTTGAACGTTGTCCAAGCCGAAGGTCTTAGGCCAAAGGCTGGGGTCGTTAACTAGGAATGCGCGCGTGATGAACGCGAATGCCGTCGTAATCAGGGCGATGAAACAGCCCCAGAAGAGGGCCATATCCGGTTTGTTTTCTTGTGTGCTCATGGGTAGAGATGGGGGTACGGCTGTGAATAAAACCGACCAACCCCCCTCTGTCGAGAAGGCAAATCTCACTTGGCGGGTGTTTAACCCGAACTCCGGACGGCCGCCTCAGGCTTCTTTTCCGTTCTTATGCATCCGGCGGAAGTGGGTCGGGCTCATTTTCAGGGCCCGGCGGAACTGTCGCGAGAAGTCACTGGCGTCGTAGAAACCAGTCCGGTCGGCGATTTCCGAGGGCCGGAGGTCGGTATCTTTAAGAAGGTCGGAGGCCGCGGCCACCCGCATGCGGACGTGGTAGGCGCGAGGGCTGACTAGGTAGGCCTTATGGAATTTGCGCTCGAACTGCCGGATGGAGAGGCCGGTCAGCTTGGCCAACTTGGCGATATTCAGGGCGTCGGCGAGGTTCTGCTGGATGAACTCGGCGGCGGCTTCGACCTTCAGGAAAGGCTCAAGCAGGGCCTTGGTACCCGCGTAACTCCGAACGGTGCCGAACACGCCGCAGGGCTTACCGTGCACATCGAAGATCGGGAGCTTGGTGGTCTCGTACCAGACGTGTTCGCCGTTTTCGTTTGGGAAGAGCTCCACTAACCGCATGGCCGGCTCGCCGCTCTGGCAGATTTGCAGGTCCTTCTTGCGGAAGTTGGCCACGAGTTCGGGCGGGAAGACATCGGCGTCGGTCTTGCCCAGGAGGGCGGCTTCATCGGTTTGTCCGCAACGTTGGGCGAAGGCGAGGTTGGCCATCGTGAAACGCCCTTCCAAATCCTTGGCGAAGAACATCACCCCGGGGAGGTGGTCAAAGACCGAGCGCAGGCTGCGGACCTGAACTTGGTTTAACCAGACATCGAGAGTCGGTGTCGTTTTCACCCCATTTAATTAAGATGCCTTCGATGCTAGGTCGATATGATTTAAAGGGCATAAAGCCAACGAGTGTTTTGGCTATGATAGCGTTTCTTGTCGTTTTAATACTATTTATGGGGGTGCTCTGGCCCTAATCCCGCCAGTGGGTGCGGCTTATGGCTGTCGGGTCGGTGGCGGGAAACTGCATTTTCGTTTTGAGATTCCCAACCAAGTCGCCTCCTTGGGGTTCTCATCACGACTATGTCCTCCCTGAAGTTCCTCGCCCTTGCTGCCCTCGTCACGACCACCGCCGTCGCCGCCGAAACGGCCAAGCCGGCCGCCCCCAACGCCGACATCATGAAGCGTGGCCAGGCCGCATATGCCAAAGGTATGTGTATTGCATGCCACCAGCCTACGGGCGCTGGCCTCCCCCCCGCCTTCCCTCCACTGGCGGGTTCTGAGTGGGTGGCTAAAAGCACCTCAATTGCTATTCGAAATATTCTACATGGCATGCAAGGCCCCGTTGTAGTCAAGGGCGTCACCTACAACGGCGTGATGCCCGCCGTGACGAACCTTAATGACCAGGAGATTGCCGATGTGGTTACTTTCGTAAGCAATTCCTGGGGGAATTCTGGCCCAGTTGTCACCGAGGCAGAGGTGGCCGCCATCAAGAAGAAGTATGCCGACCGCAAGACCCCTTGGACCGCGGCTGAGTTCGAGAAGGAAGCCAAGTAAGGCCTGGCTTTAGGCCGACCCCGCCAAAGGGCAGGGTGGCTTGACCCGTGGGGACCTCTGCCGCACCTTGGTGTCTAACACGCACCAGGGTGCTTCGGCATCCGTCCCCCCATGTCCGACTCCAACCCCCTCGCCGGCACGCCTCGCCGGACCCGCGACCAAGTGGCTGACCTCCACTTCATGGACGCGCGCTACAAGCTCCTCGACCTCGCGGCCTTCCTCGATCGCCTCGAAAAGGCCAGCGGCCCCGAAGACCATCGCGTCCGCGGGCTCCGCGCCGCGCTCCCGCTCCTGCTGTCGGCCGGCGATGATCGCGTCGCCCAAATCCTCCATCTCTGGAGCGACCCCTCCGTCACCCCAATCGAAAAAGCCGACACCAAGGCCGCCTCCGGCGTTTGGCCTGGCCTCAAGTAAGCCCCGACCATGCGATACATCGAACCTCACGGCCACATGGTGAGCCGCACCACCGACGATTACCAAGCGATGGCCTTGGCGGGTTGCGCGGCGATCTGCGAACCGGCCTTCTGGGCGGGCTTCGACCGCAAGACCGCCGACGGCTTCTATGATTACTTCTGCCAGCTCACGCAGCACGAGCCCAAGCGCGCCGCCAAGTATGGTCTCCCGCATTACTGCTGGCTCTGCATTAACCCGAAGGAGTCCGAGGATATGAAGCTGGCCGACGACGTGCTCGCGCTCATCCCCGAATTCATGAAGGCCAAGACGGTGCTCGGCATCGGTGAAATCGGCCTGAACAAGAACACGCGTAATGAGATGCTTATCCTCGAGAAGCACGTCGAACTCGCGGTGAAGTATGACCAACTAATCCTCGTCCACACCCCGCACCTCGAAGACAAGCGCAAGGGCACGCGCCTCATCATGGACGTCCTAAAGGCTGCCGGCAAAGTGAAGCCCGAGCGCGTCATCATCGACCACGTCGAAGAGCACACCATCGGCGAAGTTCTCGATCAAGGCTTCTGGGCCGGTATCACGCTTTACCCGGAATCGAAGGCCACGCCCGTGCGCGCCGTCGACATGCTGGAGAACTTTGCTTCGCAACGCGTGTGGTTGAACAGCGCTTGTGACTGGGGCCACAGCGACCCGCTCGCGGTGCCGAAGGCCATGCAGGAGATGCGTCGCCGCGGGCACTCCGCCGCCGCCATCGACAGCCTCGTCTACGGTAACCCCGTGCGCTTCCTGTCGCAGTCGCCGAATTTTAAGGACCCGCAGGCTCTGCGCTGAACGTGAAGCTCTCGTCCGGCCTCAGCCTCGCCTATTGTACCAACGTCCATCGCGGCGAAGGGTGGGTGGAGACCTTCGCGGGTTTGCGCGACCACGCCCTCCGCGTGCGTGACCGCGTCGCACCAGGCAAGACGTACGTCCTCGGCCTGCGCCTTGGCGACCGTGCTGCGGCGGAGCTCGCCGAGCCAGCGACGTTGACGGCCTTCCGCCATTGGTTGGATAAAGAAAACAGCGTCGTCGCGGGTATCAATGGCTTCCCGTTTGGGCCGTTTCACGGTCAGGCCGTAAAGGATAACGTCTTCGCGCCTGACTGGTGCGAGCCCGCGCGCCTCGAGTACACCAAGCGACTCTTCGACCTCCTCGCCGCGTTTGGCCCACCCGACCAAGTCGGTACCGTGAGCACACTGCCAGGGTCGTTCAAGGGCTTCGGTCGCACCGCCGACGAACTCAAGGTCATGCGCCGCAATCTGCTCGCGTGCGGCGAACACCTCGACCGCCTGCGCGACCGCACCGGCGTCACGTTGCGCCTCGCGCTCGAGCCCGAGCCGATCGGCCACGCCGAGAATACGCCGGAAGCCATCCGCCTTTTCGAACAGCTCCGCGCTGAAGAACCATCGAAGGGCCTCGTCGACCGCACGCTTGGCATCGCGTACGACACCTGCCATTTCGCGCTCCAGTATGAACAGGCCCATGAAGCCATCGCGCGCCTCGATGCGGGTGGTGCGCCCGTACTGAAGTTTCACCTCAGCTCGGCGCTGCGGCTCAAGCCCACCGAAGTCGCCCTCGCGCGGCTCGCGAAGATGCACGAGCCCGTGTACCTGCACCAGACCATGGGGCGGGCCAAGGACGGCTCCATCGTGCGCTTCAAGGACATCCCGTTGGCCATGGCCGCCATCGACCAGTTGCGTGCGCTCGAAGAACTTCGCGTGCACTTCCATGTGCCCGTGAACGCGGATCACCTCTCCGACGAACTCTCGACGACAAACGACCACCTGCGCGACGCCATCGCCGTCATCGGCAAGAACCCCGGACGTTGCCGCGAACTCGAGATCGAAACGTACACGTGGGAAGTCCTCCCGCCCGAGGTCCGCACCGCCGACGTCGCGGACATGATCGCCGCCGAGTACCGCTGGACCCTCGCCGAGCTCGCGAAGGCGGGCGTGAAGCCACTGTGATTTCCGCATGAACCTCCGCGCTTGGCTGGTCCTTTCCCGCGCTTCCAACCTACCCACCGTCTGGTCCTCGGTCATGGTCGGTTGGCTCGCCGCCACTTATTGGGACGGGATGTCGTCTTCGCTGTCCTTGTACCCACAGATGGTCGACTACAGCAAGCCAGCCATCGGAACCATCGTCTACTGGACCTTGCCGTGGCTCCTGCTGGGCGTCTCGGCGATCTACATCGGAGGGATGATTCTCAACGACGCCTTTGATGCCGCGTGGGATGCCCAGCATCGTCCGTCGCGGCCGATTCCTTCTGGAGCCGTTGCCCGCTCCACGGCTTTGGTTGTTGGTTTCGGTCTCTTGTTTGCCGGCGCGGCGGGCGTCATCGCGGTCCGCGTGCTCAGCGTGCCTGACTTGCTCGGGGTCGTGGCGGTGTCGGTCCTTGCGGCGATCCTCGTCGCGGGCGTGCTCGTCTATAACCGCTGGCATAAAGGCATCGTCTGGGCCCCGGTCGTCATGGGGCTCTGCCGCGCCTTGTTGCCGGTGATCGGTGCGGCCATCGCGGGCGAAGGTTTCGTCCACACTCTCGCCACTAAGCAAGGCTTCTACCTCCTCCTCGCCGCGGCGACGCTGTGGGCGCACACCTTCGGACTCACCTGGGTCGCGCGCCATGAGGCCACCGATGGTACTCCGCCGGGTTGGACCGCTTGGGCCCTCTTCGTCATCCCCTTACCCTTGGCCTTGTTCGCTGGCTTCGACTCCATGGGTTGCGGAGTCTGGGCCTGGGTGGCTCTCGGCTTGTTCCTCGTTTGGCTCTGGAATTCTAACCGCCGCCACCCTTTACCGGCCGGCGTGCCGGGACGCGTGTCCGACCAGCTCGCGGCTTTCCCCTTTCTCGATTACCTGAGCCTTGGTCGCCCGTTGCTTTGGACGGTCCTGTTATTGGGCGCGCCCGCCACGGTCGTCTTCCATCCGACCCATGTAGACAACTTGGTCCCGTTCGGTGCGCTGGCATTACTCGGACCGCTGGCCTGTTTTGGCCTGACCCTGCTGTTCCGCCGCTGGATTCCGCAGACCTAAGCCTTTTTGGCGGGAATTGGCGGCGGACGGGAGGGAACAGGGCTTGCCCGCAGGGGTCGTAAGGGCTCTGATAACCCCTCCCCCAGGGCTATGGACGACTCCCTTGACCTCGAATTCTCGGTAACCTACCGCCACCGCATCTTCTTTACGGAGCATGCGTTCGCGTCGGGTAACCGCGTCTTGGTCGACCTCTTTGCCGGCGCCAAGGTCATCCCCATCGTCGATTCCGGCCTGGCGTCGGCCCGTCCGGGCTTCGTCGCGGAGATCGCCGCGTACGGCAAGGCCATGGGCGTGCATTTCACCCGGACGCCCCTGGTGCTGACCGGCGGTGAAGCCGCCAAGAAGGACTCGGCGGTCGTCAAGGCCGCGCTCGCAGCCATCGAGGCCGACAAGATCTGCCGTCACTCCTACGTCCTCGCCATCGGCGGCGGTGCCTTCCTCGATGCCGTCGGTTTCGCCGCGGCCACCGCCCACCGGGGAGTCCGTCTCGTGCGCATGCCCACCACGACTTTGGGTCAGGGCGACGCCGGCGTCGGCGTGAAGAACGGCATCAATACTTTCGGGAAGAAGAACTTCACAGGCGCCTTCGTCGTCCCCGCGGCGGTCGTGAACGACCTCGGCCTGCTGGCTTCGCTCGATGCCCGCGGCCTCCGCGACGGCCTCGTCGAAGCCGTGAAGGTCTCGCTGCTCAAGGACCCGGTCTTCTTCGGCAACCTCGAGAAGGAGTCCGACCTCCTCGCCGCTGGCGATATTCCGGCCATCGGACGCGCCGTCCGCCGCTCGGCAGAACTGCACGCCCGCCACATCGCTGGCAATGGCGATCCCTTTGAACTCGGTAGCGCGCGTCCGCTCGACCTCGGCCACTGGGCCGCGCACAAGCTCGAATCGATGACGAATCATCGCCTCACGCACGGTGAGGCCGTCGCCGTGGGCTTGGCCTTGGATATCCTGTGTGCCCGCGACCTCGGGCATTTCAGCCGGGAAGAAGCCGAGCGCACCCTGAATCTGCTCACCGCCCTCGGCTTCCGGACCTATGCGCCGGAGATGCACCTCGATGGTGGCGCCCCGATGCTCGCCGGACTCGAAGAGTTCCGCGAACACCTCGGCGGCCAGCTCACGCTCGTCTTGCCGACGGCGATTGGTAAATCAATTCAGGTTCACGAAATGGCCACCGCTATCGTCCGCCGCGCGACCGATGAGTTGCGTGCGCGCGACCAGCAGACATGCGCCGCGCGGTCCTAAACGTTGTCGGTCTCTCCGCGCGCGATCTGCAGTCCGGCGTGATGCCACGCCTGGCCGCGCGCGCCGCCAAGGGCTCCGTCGCGAAGGTCAAACCCGCGTTCCCCGCCGTCACCTGCACCGCGCAGTCCGATTACCTGAC
>CAITUF010000019.1 GCA_903895475.1 uncultured Opitutia bacterium
ACGGCCATCCCCATCAGTCGGGCGGTTGCTGTGGCGGCGGCGGTTGTGGTTCCGGCGAATCCTCCTCCGAAGGCGGCTGTTGCTCCACTGGCGAATCCTCCGAAGGCGGTTGCTGTTCCACGGAAGAAGGCGCGTCGGCCGGCGGTTGCTGCTCCACCGAACAGCCCGTCGCCCAGAAGCAAGGCGGCTGCGGTTCCGGCGGCTGCGGTTGCTCGGCCTAAGCCAGCCTACCATCCAAGAGAAAGACCCCGGAACACCGGGGTCTTTTGTTGGTCACTTATTGAGATACTGCTTCACCATCCTCTGGAGCTCCAAGTCTATTTCCAATGTTGTCCGGATAGCATCAAGCGCCTGTTGACTTGTATTAAGATCAGGCCGCTTAAACGGACCCGCAATAGCAACCTGAAAAGAAGCCATCTTGTTCAGTTGGGCCTTTAGTTTTTCGACGGCAAAGCGGGCGCTTGGACCGGCAGACCAAAAGGACATCTTCTTCCCCGACTTCAGGTAAACCGTCCAATACTGCTCGTTGTTCCAAAGGGCGAAGCGAGACTGCTCGAAAGCGGCTAAATCTTTGGCGAGCTTATCAATCTCCTTATTGACCTGCTCCATTTCCAGATGGGCCGCCGCCGGAGCTAGCTCTGGCGCCGCATAGATCTTAGCCTGACAGACAGAAAACTTTGACTGCAGCTGCTTGCGATCCTCGACCATGAGTCCGTACTTCTCTTGGTTGTTGACCTGTGCCTGCATGGTGCAGCTGAAGGCGAGACAAAGCATTACTATAAGTGTTCTCATAGTTCTAAACGTGCCCCTAGCAGGTCGAGATGCAAGCAACAAGAGCCCAAGACTACTGGTAGTTCATAATGAGCCCCGTGTGCGACTGGATGACTTGTACGGGATTCACAACCCTTTCGGAAGGGGCCGGGATAATCACCCCATTTCTATCGGCTAAGGCGCGCAGGTGGATGATATTGATCGCGAAATTCACGCCCTGCGGTAGCGTTCCTTTGTATTTATTCAGCGCATACAAAGGCCCCATGGCCCCGACGACCACCCCTGCCACGTGGCCGCGCTCAAGGACCAACGGGCCACCACTGTTCCCCGGCTGAATCGGACAGGTTATCTGCATGCTTCCAGAGAAAAACTTGGATTCCACCGTACTGATATCCCCAGAGCTATACTTGGGCTCAACCCCTAGATCGTTAGTAAGTGGAAATCCGATCGTAAAGACGCGATCCCCGATGCGCGCCACGACTGCCGTGCCTGGCACGACTAAGGATGGCAAGGGATACCCGGTCTCCGATACGCCCTTCCAGTCCTCAATCTGGAGAATTGCCAAATCGTATGCCGGGTCGATGGCGATAAGCCGGGCCTTACGCAACGGACCCGAGCCCTGCATCCTCACCGTAAACGCCTTACCTTTGTCGACGACATGGTGATTGGTGAAGATGTGCCCCTGGGGCGTAAAGACGAGTCCGCTGCCAGAACCGTTGGGCTTCAACTGTAATCCGGTCGCAGGATCGTAAATATCCGGGAAACCGACAACTCCGCTCGATGGACCTACGGGTGCCGCCGCGACTGGATCGCCGATGTCCTTCAATTCTGTCACCGCCAAAAGCTGCTCCCCTTTGAGTTGGCCGCTACGGTATTCTTTCATCAACTGGTCGATCAACTGCATATTGGCATCGGTTCGGCATGACGTGTCTAAATTGGCACGCGCCATCTTCATGTACTCTTCTCCTGCCATCGTGGCGGCCAATGAATAGAAAACGTAGGCGGAGGCTCGGCTTCGCGCGACCACGAGAGCATTCTCATGGAAGACGCCGAGGCAGTAGAGCGCATCGGCCTGCCCGAAGGCAGCCGCGGCCTTAAACTTGGCGTATGCCCCGGCGAGATTAGGCTTTCGGTCTTCATCCCCAGCCAGAAGAGCCATGCCATCCTGAAGCTGTAGGTCGCCATCTTGGCGCGATGCACCGGTTGCCGACCTTGCAAACTGCGCTGCGGCAAGCCGCCTCACCCCACTGGCACTCAATGAGGCCGTCTCGAGCTTCCCGATTCGCAATTCCTTCATGAGTGCCCGGCCATACCAGAAGCCAAGCATCACGTCTTTTGGAGGGGCTACGCGATAGATGTTGTCCAAGCCAACTGAGCCACCGCCTAGTTGCTGACCAAGCATATACAGAGCGATACTCATCGGGCGATTGGGCTCTACGCCGTCCTCGCCACGCTCATAAAACCCTCCTAGCGCCAAGGCTGCCCGCGCCTCTTTACGGACGGTTGCCTTAGCCAGAATATCGATGGCCTGCTTTGGATCTTTTGGTGTGCCCCTGCCCGCGAGCAAATATTTCGCCTTCTCGATCTCCGCATCCAAGTCCCCCGCCTCTGCCCGCTTGGAAAGCTCTTTAAACCTGAGCTGATTCTTGGAAGGCAATTTTGCAGGCAAGGGCCCGGTATAAATGAGGCGGGAAGTGATGGCCGCCTTAAGCTTGCCCGTTGCGCCGCAAGGGATGTGCTGCAATGCCGTGCTGGTTAGTTGGTCTCCCTCACGGATATACCGCTTGCCGGTCCCATTGCAGTCGCCGCAACGGATAAATTCATTGGTCTCGACCTCGATGCTCTTCTCGCGAACGAAATGAAGGAAGGCGATCTGCGCCTCCTGATTGTCAGGACAAGCGTCGGCCCCAGGGATTGCAGGCTCGAAGCCACCGTCATCAGTGAGCGTATAGTTCAGCCGAAAAGCCTGCCACACCGTGCGAAGCTTCATCTGAGCAATCTCATCATAAGGCCTGAGCTTATAAAGATCGACCGTCTCGGACTGGCGGGTGGTGGTCTGGGTGTTTGCGGCGTTGAGAAAAGCGGCGGCGAAAACCAACGAGAGGGCAGCGAAAATTTTCTTGTAAAACCCCATAGCAAATAAGTCCGCTGAACCATGTTTGAGGTCAAGGGTTAAGAGCATATCCCCTTGCCCGGGAAGCCAATAGCAGCAGGATAACGTCACCCCGCGCATGAGTTCCGCCCCCATCCATGCCCGCGACCTGACGCCTGGGCAGACACGCGTCTCGATCGCAATCATCGCGGTGCTGTTCTTTATCT
>CAITUF010000020.1 GCA_903895475.1 uncultured Opitutia bacterium
GGCTTCCCGTAGAGGTCGACGAAGTAGAGAATCCCGCCGTGCTCGCGGTCCCACCCGCGGGCCCACATCCAATCGAGCATGTCGAGCCCGAGTCGCTGCATGGACTCGTCGCCGAGATGGCGGGCCTCGCGCAAAATAAACCAGGCCGCCTCGATGGAATGGCCAGGGTTCAGGAGTCGGCCGTCAAAGTGATCGTAGATTTCGCCGTTGGGCCCCACCACCTCCATGACCGCCTTAAGATCCGGCTTCACGAAATCCGCCCGGATCTCGGTAATCGCCTCAGCCGCCCATTGCGTCAGCGTCTTACCGCGCACAAAAATATCGCCGAGGTCGGCCCGCATATCTTGCGCCGTCACCAAGGTCATCATCAGCGGCGACAGACCTTTCATCGGACGCGTCTCCGGTGAGGTCTTCGGAGCGATGTGTCCTGGCTCGCGGTTGAACTTCAGGAAGAGGTCAAACGCGGTGATGGCCCGCTCCTTCCACTGAGCTTGGCCAGTGGCGTGAAAGAGGGCCCCGTAGGCGATGGCCGCGAAGCACTCGCTGAAGACGTAACGGCGCATGCGGAGCGGATCGCCCTCGGCCGTCACGGTGAAATGCAGCTTGCCGGTCAGGTCCGGACAGCGGTCGTGCAGGAAGTTACCGCAGGACAAAGCCGCCTCGAGCCATTCCGGGCGCGGCTCCACCGTGTTATAGAGATTCGCGAACGTCCAAGCCGCGCGACCCTGAAACCACACCGATTTATCCGAATCAAGGAGTTCACCGTGCCGACCGAGCGCCGTGTAGATGCCCCCGTTGGTGCGGTCCATGCCGTGCTTGAGCCAGAAAGGAATGACATCCTGGAGGAGCCCATCGCGGTAGGCCGTGAGGAGCTCAGGGCGACGCTGCTGCAGGTAAGGAGTCACGGGACTGGGTGTAGCCACAATCTCGGGCAGGTCAACGCAGGGCCTCAGCGGGGCTGGACGGCCCGATGCCGCACCTTACCCTCAGCATCAAAGAAGCGAATCACCAGCTCCTCACGTCCAAAGTCCAAGGCCGTGAAGCCCGCATAGGCACCGATGAACTCCGACCCCTGACCTGAACCAATTGGGTATAGGTCGGAGCCATTACCGCAAGTCACGTAGGCTACGCCCTTTTCCTTCACAAGTTCGGCGTGGTGGTTATGTCCGTTCAAGTAAAGCTGCACGTGGTGCTTCTCAAGCAAAGGCGCGAGTCGTCGGATGTATTCGGGCTCAGTGGAATGGATACCCTGGCTACGAATCGGCAGGTGGCCCACGACGACCTTCCAACGGGCGGGCTTGGCTAGTTCAGTTTCGACCCATGCCCATTGGGCTGCAGTCTCCCGCTCGGCCTCGGCGCTAAAATACCGCGAATTCCACCGCGGGCTCAGCGAGCAGGCATCGAGGACGATTACGCGGATATCTTGGCCGGGAAGATGGTGCGCGTAGTAAAGGGCTGGCATGATCCAGCGGCCCTTGGACTTAGCCGCGTAATCGACTTGAGCCTTCGCCGAGTTTTCGTGGTCGTGGTCGTGGTTACCGAGCGAAGCAATCCAGGGCACCTGCAGCGCTGGCGCGGCGTAGACCTGCTCAAACGACGTCGTCCAGCGCGGGTCCGTGACCGACTTCACGCCACTTGGATAGAAGTTATCGCCCGTCGTCACGACAGCTGCAATCGGCTCCTTCGCGGCCTGCGCGGCCATCGCTTTCGCCACCGCGCGCTGCAGGTCGGCGTTTTGCCGTACCAACGAATACTGCCGCTCCATGTCGGGGTCGGCCCAGCCCCAATCACCTAAGACAAACAGCCGTTCCACCGCTGGCTCGGCCGCGGCGGCCACGAGGGCAAAGAAGCAGAGCGCGAGGGGGCGAAGCACGAACCCAC
>CAITUF010000021.1 GCA_903895475.1 uncultured Opitutia bacterium
CGCGCATCTACACGCTACCGAATGAGACGGTGCTCCACCCTGGCCATGGTGGTCGCACGACGGTTGGGCACGAGAAGCAGAACAATCCGTACGCGAAGCCTTGAGCGTGAACCAGCCCTGCCCTTACCTGCCCTCCTGTGGACGCCCCCTGAGTTGGCGCGACCTCGCAGAGTGCCGGGAAGAAGGTGGCGCGGAACTCTACCGTCTCTGCCTGGAATACGGCCAACAGCTCTGGTTGGATGGCTTGCCTGCCCGAGCCTTACTGGCCGTCGATCGCGCGCTGTACTGCGACGTTGCTGGGTCGGCGGAGGTCTTGCAGGCCTACCCGCTCCCCTACGCCGCCATCCGGTGGCTCGTCTCCCAACCCAGCGACGCCTTCACCGGTAATGCCCGCGTGCATTACCAACACCTCGCCGACCGCGTGCGCGGGGAACGTGCCGACATTAAGAAATGGCGGGCCTGGGCGGCATGGGCCTTGGTCCGTCAGGCCTGCCCAGAACTACCCAGCGACCCCAAGCATGTGGTAACCGAACCCACCCACGCGGACATCACCGCGGGCCTCCATACCCACGGCATCGCTGGAGAGGCCAGCCTCTGGAGGGAATGTCTAGGCGATTAACCTTATTCATCTTAACGCCTTGAGCCTTGTTCAAAAAAATCTTGGGACGATAGTGAGGGGCTATGACCCATCCCTACACCACTTACCTCCTTGGCGGCTCCAAAGGCATCGCGCTGGATGTCGCTAAACGCCTCGCCCAGCAGAAGCAGCCCCTGACCCTCATCGCCCGCGGCGCCAGTGAACTGACCGCCGTCGCCAAAGAACTCACCCAACTCGGCTGCCCCGAAGTCACCACGATTTCGTGTGACCTCAGCCAAGCCGAAAGCGTGGATAAACTCTGTGCGCAAATCGCGCAAGACACCCGCCATATCCGTGGCCTCGTCAATGCCGCCGGCTATTTCGCGCCAAAAGCCTTCCTCGACCAAACCCGAGCGGATTACCGTCAGTACCTCGACCTCAACGAGGCCCTCTTCTTGGCCACCCAAGCCGTCGCTAAAAACATGAAAGCCCATGGCGGCGGGAGCATCGTCAACATCGGCTCGATGTGGGCCAAGCAAGCGGTCAAGGCCACGCCTTCCAGTTCCTACTCCATGGCCAAGGCCGGCCTCCATGCCCTCACCCAACACTTGGCGATGGAACTGGCGGACCATAAAATCCGCGTCAACGCCGTCTCCCCAGCCGTGGTCGTGACCACCATCTACAAGACCTTTATCGCCGAAGAAAAAATTCCTGAAGCTTTGGCCGGCTTCAACGGATTCCACCCAATCGGCCGGGTGGGTCAGCCGAAGGACGTCGGCGCCGTTATCGCCTTCCTGCTGAGCGAAGAAGCCGGCTGGGTCACCGGTGCAATCTGGGACGTCGATGGCGGCGTCATGGCCGGGCGTAATCAGTAAACATCGGATAGCTGCATACAAAAAGGCCGAGGCAAATGCCTCGGCCTTTTTATTGCCCACCAAGTGGCAGGGGGCACCTGAACGGGGGCACCTTAACGGGGTCATATTGGGCTTGCCCCGATTTCTCGGACACGTGGTTCGGGGTGATTTCTAGTTTAGTTTAGACTCGAACGTGATCGGGCTGACGTAACCGAGACTCGAGTGGA
>CAITUF010000022.1 GCA_903895475.1 uncultured Opitutia bacterium
CCGCGGGGTAGGATCCGCGGCTGCTTGAAGTCGTAGCGGAGCTGCCAGTTGAAATCGTAGTTCGGCAGGTCGAGTAATGTCTCAGTTTTGCCATCAGGCGTCGTTAGCTCGAACTTGAACGCCTTGCCACGGACGTGCATGTGGGCGAGTAGGCTCGTGACCGCGAGGTCGACGGGCACCGGGCGGGTGATGGTCTCAACGTGGTTGGCGGCGCCCGGCGGAATCTTCAGGAAGACATTCGGTACGGCGACAGTGCGTATTTCGTACTTTGGCGGAGACTTGGCGTAGACGAGGCCGAGACGTAGCCGTTCCTTGGTGGCGGTGCCGTTCGGCGTGTAGTGGATTTGAAAGTTCACTTTAGCGCCGGCCGGCAGTTTGCGCGCAAAGCCCTCTGGAAAAACATACGACCCATTACCGGGGACGTATGCGGCCCAGTAGCTCTCGTGGTCGGCGACCTTTTCGTTCTTCTCATGCACCGTCACGATCACGTGGTGGACGACCTCGCGGGCGGACGGAAGAATTTCGAAGGCTGCGACCCACTTGTCTTCCGTGAGCGTGGTCTGCACTACATCGCGCTGGTAGGGCAGGTAGCCCGTTGCCTTGATGTCGTAGGCCTTGCTTAGGGGGATGATGAGGTCTGGCTGGCCGATGGACCATTCCGACGGGTAGGTCAGGCGGCGCGGGGCGTCGGCGGGATTGCCCAACGGCCGGTCGGAAGAGTCGATCCAGGAGAGGAGGTCGGCCTTGTCGCGTTCGCTGAGGGAGCAGTCGTTAGCCCAAGGATTAGGTTTGCCGGGCGCTTCGGGGGCGGCGAACCAAGGCGGCATGAGTCCCTGCGAGACCACGCGGCGGATGACCTTGGTACGGTCTTTGACGCCGATGAGGCTATCTAGCGCGAAGGGTGCGATGCCGCCGCCGTGGTGGCAGGACACGCAGTTCTGTTGGAGGATACGGGCGACGTCTCCGTAGTAGGTGACTTTGCTCGGGGCGGCCGTTGGTTTCGGTCCCAGGTCGAGTTCGCAGCCAGGGGCGGAGGTAGCGGCGGTGACCACGGCGCGTCCGGCGAGGAAGTCGCCGAGCGCATCCTTGAGGTAAGTACGCCGCGGGGTTTCGCGGTTGTAATTGGTGCCGTATTGGTCGTCGAGGGCGCCGCGGTAGAGCAGGGTGCGCGTGCCATCGAGTAGGAAGACCTCCGTCGTCGTGCGGGCGCCGAGGGCGCGGGACAGGGTGAGTTCTTTATCGTGTACGTAGAGCCCGCGGTAACCTGCGGCCTTCAGTTGCGCGCGGATATCATCGGTCGTCTCGCTGGCGTAAGGGTTGATCAACACAAGCGTGAGCCCTTGAGCCTGCAGGGCGGCGTCGAGCGCGACGAGGCTGGGCAGGTAGCGTTTACTGACCGGACACGTGCTGCTGGTCATGGCCAGAACGACTCCCTTAGACGCTTTGTAGGACGAGAGCCGGTGGCTTTGCCCTTGGAGATCGGTGAACGTTGCGTCGGGGATAAGGCGGCCAACTCCGAGGTCGCCTGGTTTCTGAATGAGTGGTCCGGGCGCTTTGAGCTCATCGGCGGGCACTGTGGCGCTCTGGCCGGACACCTTGCGGTATTCTTCGAGGGTGATGCCACCGTCTTGATTAACGTCGAATTTATCGAAGACCTTCGGTATCGGTAATTCCGCTGGCGTAACTGTGCCGTCGCCGTTGCGGTCGTAGCGTCGAAATAGGGCATCCCCCGCTGGCGCCTGGGCGAGCAGCGCACTCGCCATGAGAAGGCCCAGTAGGGAGGTCTTCATCGAACCAGTCTAGGCTTAGCGGGCAGGCTCTTCACGACGGGCCGGAGTCTGCTCACCACGGCGGACCTGCGGCTGATTCTGGACTGCGACCGCTTTGTGCATTTTCTCGAAAATCGGTGCGAGCGAAGGATCGAGCTTAAGAGCGGCGTCTTGGGTCAACTCATGTTCCTTACGCGTGGCTTCCTCGGCAGATTTACGGGCCTTGAGGGCCAGTTCGCGGGCTTCCTTAAGGTCGGCATTGTCCTTCAGCTTTTCCATGGTCGCTTGGAGCTTGTGCTGTTCGTCAGGCGTCAAGGCGTTGGTGCGACGCTGGACCTGATTCTGCGGCTGAGCATTAGCGACTCGACCCGGCTCGATGGGAGCGCCTTGGCCCTTACCGAACTGCGGTTGGATGTTGCGACCCTGGGCGGCGGGCTCTTGGCCGGGGTTGCCCGGGATGAAGTCAGGCTTGGGCGGGACGGGGCCGTTCTGGCTGCCTTGGGGCGGGATGTAGACCCAGCCGCTCAGTGGGGCGGCGGTGGGAGTGCGGTCGCCTTGGCGTTGGACGCGCGGGGTTTCATTGTTGCCGCCTTGGGCGTTGGCCCGGTCACGCTGGGGGCGTTCGACCTGCGGCTGCGGGTCACGCGGCGGGGTGTCGCCTTGGGGGGCATCGGCGGCAGCGAGCAGGGTGGCGGTGAGGAGCCAGCAGGCGAGGGGGGTGGGGTTCATATGTACAATATAACAACGTCCACCCTGAGAAGTTGCGAGGAAGGAAAGAGGTTTGAATGCCCGCGTGACTGACTAAAGATGCGGCCATCCCCTATGCGTGCCTTTTACTTACTCGGCCTCTTGGTCGCCCTTAGCCCTTTAGGTGCCGCCGACCCTGTCGTCCCAGCCCGAAAGCCTAATGTCCTGTTCATCGCCGTCGACGATATGAACAACGACCTCGCCTGCTATGGTCATCCCTTCGTGAAGTCCCCGAACATCGACCGTCTCGCTGCCCGCGGGGTTCGTTTCGACAAGGCCTACTGTCAGATGCCGTGGTGCTCGCCGAGCCGGGCCTCTCTGATGACGGGACTACGTCCCGATACGACCCGGGTCATGGACCTGAACTATGACTTCCGGCAAGGCATGCCGAATGTGGTGACGCTGCCGCAGGCCTTCCGGAAGGCCGGCTACTACGCAGCCCGCGTCGGGAAGATCTACCATTACGGCAACCCGGGTGACATCGGAACGAGCGGCTTGGATGATGCCGCTTCTTGGCAGGAAGTCGTGAATCCCGCGGGCCGCGATAAGACGACCTTGGAGCGGGACATCCTCATCATGAAGCCGACGTCGGGTCTCGGCTCGTCGATGTCGCTGTTGGCGGACAAGACGGGCAAGGACGAAGATCATACCGATGGCAAGGTCGCGACCGAAGCCATCAAACTCCTGGAGGCGCACAAAGATAAGCCCTTCTTCCTCGCGGTCGGTTTCTATAAGCCCCACTGCCCGTGGGTCGCGCCACAGAAATGGTTCGATATGTACAAGCTGAAGGATGAGGTCCTGCCTCCGATTACGCCGGAATGGAAGGCGACCGTGCCCGACGTGGCGTTGGCTTCGACCAAACCTTGGCCTTACAGGGGCGTGACCGCGGAAGAGGCCCGGCAGTGCCGCCTCGCCTACCACGCCACGATTTCCTTCGTGGATGCGCAGATTGGCCGGGTCGTCGATGCCTTGGAGCGGTTGGGTCTAGCCGACAACACCATCATCGTCTTCTGGAGCGACCATGGATACCACCTTGGCGAGCACGGTCTTTGGATGAAGCAGAGTTGCTTCGAGGAATCGACCCGCGTGCCCTTGATCATCGTCGCGCCGAAGGCCGTCGCTGGAAAGGCCAGCCCGCGCACCGTCGAGCTGGTTGACTTGTATCCGACGCTGACGGACCTTGCTGGCGTGGCCGCGCCGGCTGGCCTGCAAGGCGTCAGCCTCCGTCCACTGTTGGCTGATCCCGTCGCCACGTGGAATCGCCCGGCACATTCGCAGGTCATCCGCGGCGGCCTCAATGGCCTTCAGGGCTATTCCATTCGCACGGAACGCTGGCGCTATACCGAATGGGAGGGCGGTACGAATGGCGTCGAACTGTATGACCATGACACTGATCCGCAGGAGATGAAAAACTTGGCGATGGACCCCGCTCACGCGAAAACTGTGGCCGACCTTCAAGCGCAGATTCGTACCATGCACCCTGTGAAAGTTCCTGGCGGTAAGGCTTTAAAGCCGCATAAAGAGGGCGCTGGGAAGTAGCCAGCCGGCGGAGCTAGGGGAACCAAGAGGGCGGTGCCGGCTTCGGGGCTGGCCGTCTAGAAGATTCCACCATTGCGGAAACATCGGAAATTCCTAGAACCTGCTGATGGCTTCTGCTCTCCTCCATCTCGCTCGCGCTGGCCGGGAATACGGCACCTGCGTCGTGGAGGAGTTGGCGGCCCGCTTGGCGGCCGGCGAAGCCTTGCCGACGGACCACTATTGGCGGCCAGGTATGAAGGAGTGGGAGTTGGTGGCTGCGCTCCTCGCCCCGCGTCCCCAGCTGCCCTTCGCTCGTCCGGCCGACAAGGAAAACAACTTTTTTGACGATCTTTTTAGCCGTGAAAGTAAGGTCAAGGGCTTGCAGTTACTCTGGGATAAACTGGCGGCGTCACCCCGCGAATGCTTGGTCTCTGAGGCTGACATAATCGCCCTCACGCAAAAGCTCGGGTATGATGTGCGGAAGCGCTGCCTGGATGACTTAAAGCAATGGTACCGTCAGGCCTTGGCCGCCTATTTGGCGGATCGCCTCTTTACGCCGGACGAGAAGGTTAACCTCGAAAACCTCGCCCTAACCTTCGGGTTCGACGCGGTCATCACGCTGGCGCTGCATCGGGCGGAGTTCGAGTCCTACTACGCCGTCGGTGCGATGACCTGCCTGATGCGAGCAGGCACGCCAGAAGAGAAGGCCCAGCAACTCCAGCTCCTCGCGCAGGAAGTGCCCTTGCCGTCTTCCGTGGTCTCCGAAGTCAAGCTCCGCGCCTTTAAGACCTATTTTGGTGATCTCTATAAGCAGAATGTGGTGAGGGAAGATGACGAGAACTTGCTGGACCCCAGTGTCGGCAGGGAGCTGCGCCGGATGGCAAATATCCACGGGTTGGACTTAGCCGACGCCTTACCTGAACTCTCGGCGCAGCTGACGCAGTCGATCCAGCTCTGGCAGCTCTATAAGGCACCCTTAACGCCGATCTCGTCTGATCGCGAATTGGGCAACGAGCCTTGTTATTGGGATCGGCACGTCGAGCTCTACCAGAATAAGCGTATCACCGTGCGCCGCAGCTACGGCGGTTTCGGTTCGAGTATTAAGATTTTCGGCAGCCTCCGTTACCGCGTCGGTAGTTACGATGTCGGGCGTCAGACCGAAGATCAGGTTGTCCAAGTCGATGCAGGCCGGCTGCTCTTCTTGGCGCAACGAGCCGTCTTCGATGGCCAGCTCAAGAACATGAACTTTAAGTATGCCAAGGTCGTCGATATCGTTTCTTACACTAACGCCTTGGTCGTCAGCCGCGATAGCGGCCCAGACCTTATCTTTATGTTCACGGAGGGCCCGGCCGAAGCGGGGGTCATTCTGCGGCGGCTGGTCCGGCAGGTGAAGGGCTGATTGTGGGCCGTTTCCGTATGACAGGCGGACGATTTGACGACGTTCTGCGTTAGTAATAGAACTTAGTCATGCCCACCGCACCGCTCACCGTCTTCTATAGCCCTGCCTATGTCGTCGAAGGGCGGATGGAGACCGTCACCAAGGCGAAGTTCGTCGCCGAGCTGATCGATTCGGGGAAAGCCGGGGAGGTTCGTCTACAGGCACCGAAGCTAGCCACCCGTAAGGAACTCGAGCTGATTCATGACCCCGAGTATGTGCGCCGCACTTTCGAGGATACCGGGGCTTTCCTCGAGGTCGGGCCATGGTCGCTGCCCTTGCTCAATAGCATTCTCGCCTCCACGGGCGGCATGCGCGATGCCGTGAACGAAGCCCTGCGGACAGGTCGATCCGGCAGCCTGTCGAGTGGTCTGCACCATGCACGGCGTCGCTCGGGTAATGGCTTTTGCCAGTTTAACGGTTTGGCCCTGGCCGCCTTGGAGGCGCTCAAGAAGGTCAAGACCGTCGGCATCCTTGACCTCGATGCGCATGCGGGGGGCGGCACCTTTGACATCCTGGGCGATGACCCGCGCGTCACTCTAGCCGACATCACGGTGAACTCCTTCGACTCTTGGGAGCCGACTAATTCCTCTCGTCATTTCTACCATGAAGTCCGCGATCCGCGGAGTTATCTCGGACAGGTCGAGGACGCCTTGCACTTCCTAGAGCCGGTTGACTGCCTGATCTACAACGCGGGCATGGATACCTACGAGAAGGCGGGTGGGCTGAAGGGCATTACGAAGGATATCATTCGGAAGCGCGAGCGCCTCGTCGCCGACTGGGCGCGGCGGCGGAAGATTCCGCACCTCTTCGCCTTAGCCGGCGGCTACAAGTGGGGCGGTTTAAGTTTAGCGCAGATTGCGGAGCTCCACCTCGAGACCGTCCAAGCCTTTGCGCAGCCTTAACCCTCGAGCTTCGGGATGTTCAGCTCCTTGAGCGTGAACAGACCCTTCTCATTCGGCAGCACGAGGAAGAGTTTACACTCCTTGCTCTGGGCAATCGCGATCATGATGGGCCACTGAGCTTGCGGTACCGCGGCCACGACGAGCATCGGGTCTTCCCCGGCAGAGGTCCCCGCCGGTTCTTCGATCGCGACACCTTTGTGCTCGATATCAAAATTATGGTTAAGCCAGCGCCCGAGCTCTTTGGCGAGGCCGCGCATATCGGACTTACCGACCTCGATTTTGGAGCGGTCGACCAAGGCCCAGAGCGGGAGGGCGAAGTTATGTTCCAAGGAGTCCATACGGGACGAGCGGGTCGGGGGCCTTAGGCTAGTTTGATTAACTCAGCCGTCGCGGGGACGTCGGAGATAATCTGATCCGGGTCAGGGCCGACGCCAATATAGCGCAGGTTGGGCAGGGAACGGAGCGAGCCACCACGGGCGGCGAGACGGACGATTTCGGCCATCGTGAAGGCCACGTAGCGGCGGGCTTCGGGGGGCAACTGGGCGAAGGAACGGATCGAAGAGATATCGGACGTCCAGCCTGGCAGGGTGGCGTAGATGGGCTTGAGGGCACGACGGACGGCGTCGTTGCGCGGTACGCCCATGACCGTCTGGCCGGCCGCGTCGCGGTAACCCGTGCAGAGCAGTAAGTCGCCGCCCTGCCACGTTCCATGTGGCGACAACGCATCGAGTTTGTTCAGCACTAAGTCATCGTAACCGCCGTAGCGGAGTGCGTCGGCTTTCTCGACGAGGTCGGACCAACCGACCATGCGTTGACGGCCGGTGCTCGTGCCGAATTCTAGTTTAGCGAGCGCCTGTTGGAGCGGGTGTGCATCCTCCATCTTCGTCAGGAAGACGTGCGTACCGACCTTCGTGTCGTAGGCCTTACAGCAACCGACCGTGTGAATCGCTTGGACGGGGATTCCGGCGGACTGGAAGAACTCGGGCGTGTAGGTATGGGAAGCCGTGACGTTCGGGGCGAAGCCGGCGCGCTTGTCGAGCCAGTAGGCTTGGCCGAATTCACCAATGATACGGCGGTCGGCAGCGAGGTCGCCGAGAATGCGGTCGCGCACGTCGCCGATGGCGTGGGCTAACTGCTGGCCGGCGGACCAATAGGCGGATAGGACGGCGGCGTGGTCGAAGGTGAACGGTTCCTTGCCTGCAAAGCGCGTGAAGTCGAATTCGGAAGGGGCGAAGACGCCGGACTCGATGGCACCCTTGTTAGCGCGTAGTTCGGCTTCGGTGAGTTTGGCGAAGAGCCCCGCCCACTTTTCAGGAGATAACTTGCAGACCTCGCGGACCGTATCGCCGGCGCGATGAAGGCGGGCGGAGAGACGCTCGGCGTAGGCGGACTGAGCACCGAGGAACTCGGAATAATAAATCTGCATCTGGCCAACTTCGTCAGCGTAAGCGGGCGTAATGCCGCGACCCGTGGAGCCGCGGGGCTCTTGGCCAAGCGTATGGATACGGTAGTCTTCCCAGGCGAGGTCGAGGATGCGGTGGGCGACGTCGCTGACCATGCAGCGCTCATCGATGAGTAGACGGTTGAGGACGGGGATGCCGATTTTCTCGAGGGGCAAGGCTTCCCACAACGCTTTGCGCGGGTCAGCGACCACCCCCGCACCGAGGGCGAGGCAGGCCACGTCGTGTTCGGCGACGCCGCCGGGCAGGAGGTTGAGCTTCAGGCCGGCAACCGTGTGGCCAGAGTTGGCACCGCCGTTGACCTTGAGCACTGTCCCGACCACGTCCCGACGACCCGTGAGCAGTTGTAGCTCGCGGACAATCTCCGGGATGAGGCGACCCTTGCCCTCGTCTCCCATGCTGATGCCAACGTCGGCGATGAGGTGGCTTTGGAATGGAGTGAGGGCCATGGACAGAAGGGAGTAAAGCGGGCGGGGTGGGCCGACCGCAAGGCGGAAGGAACGGGGCGTGTCGGCTTAGGCCGTGGGGTTCTTCTGGCTCTCGTAGAAGTCATTGATCTTCTTCGAGACGTCGCGGTAGCCAGAGTCGGCCATATAGATGGCCTTATATTCCTCGATGGCTTCCTTGGTGCGGCCCATTTTCTCGTAGGCACCGCCCAATTCGTAGATTAAATCCTTCTTCAGGTCGTTCATCTCCGGGACTTCGGACTTCGCGAGGAGGAGCTGGTCGACACCTAAGTCGAACTTGCCGCTGGCGACGAAGCACTTACCGATTGAAAGGATAGAAGCTTGGCGGAACTTCGGGTTGCGCTGGGCATACTGCAGTTGCTGGATTGCCTCGTCGAGGCGACCAGCACCGAAGAGCAAGGAGCCGTATTCGAAGCGGAAGGAGTAGTCGTTCGGGTAGCGCTCGACGAGGCTCGCCGTCGTCTGGATGCGGTATTCGGTGAGTTCCTTGTCGTTGGCGGCGAGGGCGGCGGTTGCGGCGGCATCGCCCGGCGTGGCGGCGAGGTGATCGCGGAGGCCTTTGGAGACCTTCTCATAGCGCTGGGTGATGAGGTCGATTTCTTGGCGCTCAAGAGACGAGTCGGCCTTACCGAGGGTCGTGAGGCGTCCGCGCTGGAGCCAAGCGATGGCGCTGTCGAGGTCGCCAGCGGAGACAAACTGACGGACGATGTCGCGGTAGAGGTCGAGGCTATCCGGCTGGGCCTGAATCTTTTCAGCCAACGCGGCGGCCTGTTCGAGGGCGGTGGTGGAGTCGGTGACCTTGCGGGAAGATTGTTCGAGGCGGAGGGCTTCGTCCTTGTCCTTCAGCTTGGACTGGAAGTCGCCCTTATCTTCCCAGTTGCCCTTCTTCATTGTCTTGCTGACGGAGGCCTTGCGGATGCACTCTCCGAGGTCGCCGTTACCAGGGAAAAGTTTAAGACCAGCGTCAGCCGCCGCGAGGGCGAGGTCGTATTCCCCAGCGTTAATCCAGGTATTGGAAAGGTCGGCGTAGTGCTGGACTTGCTTGGGTTCGCTTTGGGTGAGCTCTTCGTAGGCGAACGCGGCGAGTTCGGGGAATTCCAGTTTAAGGGCGGCGGCGGCGATGGTCTTATTCGCGTTCACATCGGCGGGGCTCTTGGCGAGTTTAGCTTCGGCTTCAGCGATGGCAGCGACGGGATCCTTTTCGACGGCCTTTGCGATGCTACCGGAGCTGATGGCGTTGGTAATGCCGTCAAAGAGACCCTTCCTGGTGCCCAAGACTACCTTCTGCGCCTTGCGGAGGGTGCGCCGGACTTCGATGCAACCTAAGTTGCGGCTGAGGATGCCCGAAAGGATTTCGATGGCATACTGTGGGTTGGTCTTCAGTTGCTGCTCGGCCGCGGTGATCTGCTTCTGCAGGCGAGGATCGAGGTCAGTAAGGGCGACTTTTTTCATGGATAGGGGAAGATGGACCTGCGAAAACTGACCTTCCCGACGGCGTGGGTCAATCCCTTCGGCGGGAAAAACGCAGGTGGCGGCGGAGGGCAGGGCGCAACGGTGCGGCTATGATTCTCCCGACACAGTCCTTCGCCCCGCATTTGCAGGGGTGAAAGAGGCTCTCGGCTAGGGAAAAACCATAGTCAAAGGTGATTTCCTCGTTAGCGACAATAGCGCGGAAGGCGACCAACCACGGCTGTCCAGCTGCCGTATCGAGAATCAGCTCTGAATTGGGTAAGCAGGAATGGTTGGCGTGGCGGGCAGGGTTTTCGGGCGTCGAGCCATCAAGCCAGAGTCCGGGGCTTATTTCCAATAAATAGGTAGGCTGTCCAGGGGTGCAGACGGCGGGTGGGGTTTTTAGCAGGGCGCCACGGTAGGCGGTAATGCGTTCGCCTGCGGCGAAGGCGCGCGTGGCAAAAAGCCCCAGCCCGCTAATGGGCGAAGGTTTGGACTCCGTCCCGGTTGCACTCATGCCTCCGGCTTAAGGTCGCGCGTCATCAGAGCCGTGACACCTGCCCGGGCGTCGAGGCCTTCGAATAGGATACGGTGCAGACAAAAAAGGATAGGCGCGTTGAGCTGGCTCGCCTTGGCCATGCGGGTCAAGGTGTCGGTTGCGCGATAGCCCTCCACGGAGTCGCGACGAGTCGCGAGAGCGGTGATGGCACCTACGGCGTCTTTCGCTACCTGTTCGCCAAAGGAGCGGTTGCGGCTCCAGCCGCCGTGAGCAGTGGCCATGAGGTCGCCGACGCCGCCGAGGCCGAGGAAGGTTTCGGGACGGCCGCCCACGGCGACGCCAACGCGCATCATTTCTTGCAAGGCGCGGGTGAGGAAGGCGGCCTTGGCATTAGAGCCGAGCCCAAGCCCATCGCAGAGGCCAGCGCCTACCGCATAGACGTTCTTTAAAGTGCCGCCGATCTCGACCCCGGGGAGGTCGGAGGAAGTGTAGGCTCGGAGTGTTGGACCGCTCAGCGCGGCTTGGACTTCGCGCAACGTATCGTCGTCTTGGTGGGCGGCGAGGACCATGGCGGTCGGCATACCGCGGGCGACCTCGTCGGCGTTACTCGGCCCGCTTAAGGTCGCGACTGGAATGGTACCGACTCCGAGTGCCATCACTTCGGTCGGGCGGCGCAGGGTGTTTTGGTCGAGGCCCTTGCAGAGCGAGACGACCATGCGGGCTGAGGAGGCACGTAGGGCCGGTCCGATTTGTGCCACGAGTTCGGAGAGGCCTTTGGACGGGCAGGCGAGGAAGACCACGTCGGCGTCCATCAGTGCAGGAATGGCTTCGAGCCCAATCTGGAGCGACGGCGAAAGTTTATGGCCTTTTAGGTAGTCGGTGTTCTCGCGTTCAGCGGTGAGCTTGAGGGCCTGCTCTAAGCGCCGCGGCACGAGGGTCACGGTGTGCCCTTGGCGGTCGAGGTGAATGGCCATTGCCGTTCCCCAGGCGCCGGCACCGAAGATGACGCAGTTCATTGCGGGCCTCCTTTGCGCACCTGCCGGGCCCAGCGTTGGACTGCGGCGACTGCGTCTCGATGGAGGTGAGCTTGCGGTTTCACGAAGGGCGGTGGTTCGGGGGTGAGCCCGAGCAGGTCATGAATGACGAGGATCTGGCCATCGCAACCCGTGCCTGAGCCAATACCGATGGTCGGTACGTCGACCGCCGCGGTAATTTTTGGCATGAAGGAAGCATCCACACATTCTACGACGATGGAGAAAGCCCCCGCGTCGGCGACGGCTTGGGCGTCGGCGAAGAGGCGGACTTGGTCAGCGGGTGTCAGGCCACGGCGGCGATAGCCAGTGGCGTGGACCCGCTGGGGCATGAGCCCGACATGGCCCATCACCGGGATGCCGGCGTCCACGAGTTTTTCGATGTGTTTGGCGAGCGAAGCGCCGCCTTCAATCTTGACGCCTTGGGCGCCCCCTTGCTGCAGGAGCGCACGGCAAGCCTTGAGGAGGTTCGGGAAACTGTCGTGGGCTAGTCCAAAGGGCAGGTCAGCGATGACGAGGGCGGCGGGTTTGGCCCGGACGACCGCGGCCGTGTGGTGCACCATCATCTCGAGTGTCACGCCCACGGTGTCGGCCATGCCGAGGACCGTGTTGCCAACGGAGTCACCGACCAGAATGAGGTCGGCGCCGCCTTGGTCAGCGATCCGGGCTGTGACGGCATCGTAGGCCGTGAGGCAGACGATGGGGCGGGTGCCTTTGAGGGCACGAATGGACCGGGTGGTGGCCTTCACGCCCAAGGGACTACCCCCTGACCGCCCGCTTGTAAAGCGTGGGCGAAGGGTGTATGGTGCAAAAGATGTTCGGGCGTATCGTCAGATTCTTTAAACGCGTGGATTACCGTGAAGGCGGTTATCAGCACCCTGATTTACCTGGGTCGGTGGGGGCGCCGTGGCATCTCCGTTTGCGTCTCATGCTCACCCAGCGGGGCGGTCCGGACGTGAATCAACAGACGCCGGACTTTTGGGTGCGCCATCGCCGGTGGTTGACGGTGGTCTTGGCTCTGCTCCTCGCTTGGCTCGTCGTGGTGAGCGCGCTTGCCTGGAATTTCTTCGAAGGCTAAGCCGACCGCGGTAGCTTGAACTTCAGTGGCAGCAGACGCAGGTCTTCCTTGAGCGTGACCGTCGACTGGGTGCGTTGGCACCAGTGAAGCAGCACGGCGTGCAACCAAGGCAGTGAGCAGCTCGCTTCGCGAAAACGGAGCGTGAAAGTCGTCCCATCACTGGACCAGTTCAGTCCAGTGACACGGAAGGATACGGGCTCCGCTTGGCCTTGGAGTGTCAGCGTCGCCGAGACATCTGCGCCCGCAAGTTCGAGCAGGGTGATTTCACCGACGTCGGCGAAGCGCTGCGACACGAACTTGGCAATCTCCGCTTCGAGCGCGTTCACGCGGAGAGAGCGACGCCTTCTAGGTAAAGGCCGAGTTCCTTAGCGCGGGCAATCACCGCGGGCTTATCGATCATGATGACCCCGTCGACCTGTAGGGTCGCGCGGCGCACGCCACCTTCGACCATGCTTTCCAGCGTACGTAGGCCGAGGCACGGGACGTCGAAGCGGAAATCTTGAGGGTGCTTGGTGGTCTTCGTTAGCAGCATCTCCTTGCCGCCAGTGGCGGCACAACGCTTCAACATATTATCGGTCCCTTCGAAGGCTTCAACGGCGATGACGGTGCCCTTCGCCGTGACCACGGATTGGCCGATGTCGAGGCGGGCCATCTCCTGGGCCATCTGCACCCCAAAGGTGCGTTCCTCGGCAGAGACAGAAGCGAAGAAGCCTGTCATCGGGCCTTCGCTAGCGAGATGATCATCTAGGTAGACGCGGGCATCGAGCATCCGAACGCCGGTCTTTTCAATCTCCGCAGAGATGGCACCGAAGATAGACTCCGCATTGCGTTCGCGCAGTCCGGCCATGAGGGCGACTAGTTTAAGGTCGGGCACCATGCCGGTGAACAGTTTCCGGGGTGTCACCTGGCCGGCCATGACTGCGCCCGCGACGCCGAGGGCTTGAAGTGAATCGAGTAGTTGGCCGAGTTTGCCGACGGGCACCGCCCGGTGTTCGGCAGGGGCGAAGGTAGCAATGAGGGCTGGGTCGGTTTCCTCTTCGAAGGACACTAACCGGACTTGAGCGCCGCGGGCTCGGGCGGACTCGACGAGTAGGGCGGGGTAGCGTCCTTTGCCGGCGATGACTGCGAAGGGTTGACCCGGAGCAAGGTCCAGTGGGAGGAAGCGCGAGGCTGACGCCATACCGGTATCGTTCCCGGGTAATCGTCCGGGCTCAAGCCTGCTTTAGGTTGCCACCGCCGTCCCTTCGCCTCCGTATGTCGCCATGCCCGCCTCCTTTGGCATTCTTGGCGGAACCTTCGACCCACCACACGCCGGCCATGTCGCTGCGGCGGTGGCGGCTTGGCGTCAGCTCGGCTTAGATGAAGTGAAGGTCATTCCAGCGGGCCTAGCCCCCTTGCGCGCGGTACCGCCGTTAGCCTCCTCCGAGCATCGCCTCGCCATGGCTAAGCTCGCCTTCGCCCCCTGTGCGTGGGCCCGCGTCGACGACCGGGAAGTCCGCCGGTCGGGTATCTGCTGGTCGGTCGATACCGCCCGCGACCTTGCAGCTGAGTTTCCGGAGTCCCGCCGGGTTTGGATCATCGGCGCCGACCAGTTGGCGCGCCTCGATCGCTGGAAGGAAATCGATACCCTGGGGCGCCTCGTTGAGTTTGCCGTTCTTTCTCGCGATGGGTTGCCAGTGGCCGCGCCGGCTAGCATTGCGGGCTTTATCCGTCTAACCGTGCTCAAGGAGTCCCCTGTGCGCGTCTCCTCAACTGCGCTTCGGGCTGCGTTGGCGGCGGGCGAACCAGCCGGAAACGGCTTGCCCAATGCGGTCCGCGCCTACATCGAAGAACACTCACTCTACAAATCCTGACCATGCCTGCCCCTAAGAAAAAGAAAACGCCGTTCAAGAAGCCTGCCGGCAAGTCGGCGGCTAAGCCTGCGGCTAAGTCGCGTGGCCCAGCGAAGTCGCGTGGCCCCGCAAAGGCCCGTGGTCCGGTGAAGCCGGTCCGTCGCCCAGTCGCGAAGGTCAAGGGCAGCAAGGCCAAGACGCGCTCGGAAACTCCCAAGGTGCCCGTCGTGAAGGCTGTGCCGACCAAAGTCCCTTCGTTCGTCGTCGCCGTCGTGAAGGCCCTCGATGACAAGAAGGCCCTCGGCATCCGCGTCCTTGAGCTCGGTCAACTCTCCTCGGTCGCTGACTACATGGTCATCGCCACCGGTAACTCCGACCCGCATCTCCGCGCCTTGCGTATCGAGGTCGAGAAGGCCTTGGACGAGGTCGGTTCGCCGGCCCGTGCCAGCGAATCTCAGTCCGAAAGCGGTTGGACTGTGGTCGATGGCTTTAACGTCTTGGTGCATATCTTCCGGCCTGACGTTCGCGAAAGCTACAGCATGGAGTCCTTGTGGAAAGATGGTCTCGACGTGCCAGTTGCGGCGATCCTGAAGGCTTAAGACGCGAGTCTCAGGTAGCGATAGGACCCTAGTCTTTGGCTAGGGTTCTTTGCTTTGTGCCCTGTGAATTCTCTGGCTGAGCTAGCGGCACTTTGGGCCTAAAATCACCGGTTTGGTGGTAACGGGCAGAATTGAACTGCCGACCTAGGGCTTATGAGTCCCTCGCTCTAACCAACTGAGCTACGCTACCGTAAACCGGGTCGTGATGTCAGTCGGAGAGGGGCAGTCCGTCAAGCCGATTGCGTCCCTTAGCGGCTGGTATTGGCGAGGAACCAGAACATAAAAAGCCAAAAAACCGCACCTAGGCCTGCTAAAACGAGGCAGAGGCGGCTTTGGGCCTGGGAGATTTCGGCCAGACCCTCTTGGCTGATTTGGCGGCCCACCCGTTGGACTAACCACAGCGGGAGGCTACAGCCGAGCAGCGTCGCGAAGATGAAAAGCGTATATTTAGAAGACGACGGGAGCGTGCCGACGGTCTTTTCCCAGAGCGGTACGACGACCGCGAAGAGCGGTGGGAAGAGGAACGTTGAGCCGCACCAGAGATACCCTTCGCGGACGTTGCGCTCCAGTGCTTCGCCCGCGGCAGACGCGGGCGATGATGCGGGTGTCGCGGGTGAATGGATAGTGCCCGCTGCCCCGGGGGGTGGGGGCGGCAGGTCTTGGTCCTCGCGCGCAGTGAATGGGCTAATCGGTGGGAGCAGCGAGCCACGGTTGAGACCGATTGTTCGGAAGTAATCTCGAATGGTCATCCACGATCCGCTGACTTCAATATTGTGCACTAAGCTGATTTCGCCGGCACGGAGCATTTCACTGATACGTGCCAAGGCGAAGGGGCCGGTGACAGCACCTTTCCAGCGCAGGCGGAATTGGTCGGGCTTGGCCATGGTTTAGAGGTCGCGTCCTTGGAGGATGGATTCCCAGCCGCCGTCGGGCGGGGTGAGCCCGGCCGGGATGCCGGCCGCTTGGGCGGCTTCGGTGACGGTGCCAGAGAGGCGGAGGAGCGGCGAAAGGAGGGCGGGCTCGTTGACGCGAGTCAGGTTGCCCGTGGCATCAGCGCGGAAGAGCTGGGCGGGCTTGCCGTCGCTATCTAGGCCGTAGAGTGTCCCGTTCTTGAGTACTTCGCGTAGCGCCGGCTTGCCGTCGCGGCCCACGGTACCAACAAAAATCAGCTTCTTCGATTGCAGGTCGCCCAGCGTGCGGCGCCAGAAGCGCGCTTCCTCGGCGTATGTCGCCCCCGTCTGGCGCGTCAGGAACGCGCGGAGCTCTAGTTGTACGTCGGCCCACTTATCCTTAAAGAGGAAATCGTAAGGGCTCAGCGCATTTTGCGTGATGCGGCGCAGCTGGTCGGCGTCGCG